>JBILPN010000107.1:0-8789 GCA_044373865.1 Luteolibacter sp.
CTCAGCCGAATTCGGGAGCAGCGGCAGCGTGGCCTACGCGGAACTGCGCAAACGCAAGTCGGCGGATGTGGCGATGTCGCTCCAGGTCAATGCCAGCCACGCGTCCAATCAGGGCGCGGTATGGGAGGAAATCGAATCGCTCCACGTCGCAGCCAAAAGCGCCGGATCCTCCCAAACCCGCGCGATGAAGGACGCCTACAACGAACGCCAGAAGGAACTCGACGATTTCACCCGCGAAGTTCCCTGCCACGACGGCCAGTGTGGCTTGCTGGCGGTGATCGGCGACCGCGTGGAGGGCATCGACGTGCTGTCGCGCCCCGAGGCCTACGCCAAACTCCACCGCCGTCTGGTCGAAAGCCATGCGATGGATTTCCTGATCCGCAAGGAAGGTGTGGCGCGCAAGCCGCTCGATCCGGAAGCACCCTCCCGTTTTCTCACCGCTGCCGCCAAGGCGGAGGAATCCATGCACGCCACTCCCGGACTCGGCAGCGACCATCGGCTGCGTTTCCGCTGGGGCCACGGTGCCGCACTACGAGTCGATGAAACCATCGTCCACCTCGCGCTGTTCGGCGGTGGCGGCCTTGGCCAAGGACACCATCCTTCCGAAGCACCGCTGCGCCGCCGCCATCGCTGAGCGGCCGAGTCCAGTAAGAATCCGCAGACGGCCCGGGGCAACCACTCCCCCATGGCCTGTTCCGGGTCGTCTGCAACTTCCCCTTTATTTCAACCTTAAGCATCAAACATTCCATGGCCAAGAAATCCACCAACCGCAAATCCCCGCCCCAACCATCGCCGCTTGCCGCAGTGCTCGGACACCTGGTTGTCCCCGCCTTTGAAGCGGAGGCAGAGTCTGGCAAAGAAGGTTTAGCCATCGGTCTGTCCACGCCTGAATCCGGTGAAGCCCTATGCATCCGCGCCCTGATTCACGGCGACAAGTTCATCCATGTCCTACCCATGGCGATCGACGAGGAAAGAACCCTGCTGCGCTTCAGTCTACTGTCTGGTTACATCATCTTGGATGGTCCCTCGGCGGTAATCCTGCTGGGCAACCTGCTGGAACACACTCCCTTCCAGATCCGCACTGACTATCAGCTCGGATTGATGGGACGCCTCAACATCGGCTGCGACGTGACGGTGCGGGCCGACGACGCGCCGTTGGTGCGCCGACGGCTGTCCGAGTTGCTCAAACTGGCGAAAGACCTTGAGTGGTTTTTCCCTCTGCGCATCTCACACCATCTCTCTTGGAAGAACGTAAACGGCTTGGAAATCGACTGGGACGACCTGCCCCACAATAACCTGCACAGCTTCCTCGATGACGGAATGGCCGTGCCGCCCGACGAACGTACGCCCATGATCATGCTGCAACTCGCGCAGGGTTTGGGGCGCTGGAAAGACGTGCTACAACTTTTGCGCGACCACTCGGACGCCCTGCCGCCCCGTTCCTACGCGCCTTTGAAATGCATGGCTTACCGGGAACTCCGCCGCTGGCTGCCCGCCATCCGCGCGGCGAAGGCAGGTGGCATCCGCAACGGCCGCTATCCCGGCGAGAAGCGGATCAGTCCGGCCTACACCCACTCGCTGATCGAGGCCGGTGACGAGATCGAGGCGCTGAAGATCCTTGGCAAGCACCAGCCCGGGGAATTGGCCTACCACGACTGGTTGCGCGGCCTGGCACTGCATCGCGCCGGCGACCGGGAGCAGGCGGCCACCTGCTTCCAGCGTTATTTCGCCGAATGGCCCCAAGACATCATCGGGGCCACCAAGGTCGCCTTGCTGAATGAGGAAGAATAATGCGAACAACCACCTTTCCCAAACCTGAATACCATGACCTACCCAGAGTTGAAAGATAAGGACCGTGAAGGAATGAAACTTGTGCTGGAGTCTCTCGCGGACCAGCATCTAGCCGGCGAACAAGTGCTTCACCCCCATGTTACCAGAAGCCAATCGGAATAAAGCTAACCACCGACTCCAAACAAAAACCATGAACAGCATCGGAATCATCGCCCCCTACAAATTTGAAGGCATGTGGGTCTTCGACGACCCGGCCGTCAACCTGACCCGGGAGCCATTTGTCGCCGGAATCGACAAGATCATCGACCGCCTGGTGGCTCCCATTCTGGGTGCTGAACAGGGTTTCAAGCTCTTGTTTTCCGCCACACCGTTTCCCGGACACAACGCCAGATTGGAATGGCGCCGTGAAGAATCAGGCGGGAACTGGTATTACTGCCCCCAGTTCGACATGGAGGGCTGGTTGTGCCCGGCCTTGTTCAAGTATTTCCAGGAAGCCCCGAAAGAGTTGTATTGCCAAGCTGAAGAAAAATCCTGATCCATGAAAAAGAAATCCAAAATTGAACCGGTTATGTCGCAATCTCCCCCCGACGAGATCATGCAGGAATATTTCGAGGCCTATCATACATACGCTCAGGAGCTGAACCTTCGGACCGAACCCGATCCTGCCGCCATTCCCTTCATGGACGGAATGTCGGACGCGCTGGTTTGGCCGGACGAATGTCCTGAAGACGCTCCCATGGAATTGATCAGCGCGCTGCGATTTGTTTGGAACTATCGAACGTCACTTCTTCTGGAAACCATTCCCCAATTTGAGGAAAATTGGAAAATCGCGAAAGAATGTTTTCCATCATGGGTCGGCTTTCGTCCCGAGCGGACTTCTCCTTCACCTGAACTACTGCAGGCAATCAGGGAAGGAAAACAAAGTCTCAACAACACGTTTGATGAAATGCTGGCGGAGAAGGAACGCAAGGCGGACGAAATGAATCGCTGCGACATGGAGGAAATACAAGATTCTAACACGGACACTCCCCACCCGCTGGAGGTGATGCAGAATGCTTACCAGCGCATGGAGATCGAGTTCGAGGTGAACGACGGCTCGATCCTCGCAGACTTGAATCTCGAAAACCTGCAAGTCCACGTGATCAGCTATGGCGAACCCGATGACCTTGCGGTAATCATTGTCAAAATCCCGATCCGCGCCGCACCGAAATTCCGTGCAGCTGCCGGCGAATTCCTCCACCGGCTCAACTTCGGAGCCAGGAGGAAATACTGGGAGATCGACCACAACGACGGGGAAATCCGGATGGCAGCCTACATCGATACGATAGCGGGGCCGCTGACAGAATTGAATTTCCGCGCGCTTCTCCATTCCATGCTGATGACTGGCAACGAGGTTTTTCCCTTTATGACCAACGTGCTCTCTGGCAGCATGACGCCGGAGTTCGCCGCAGATCAAGCCGAAGCGGCAATCATCGCCATGTGCAATGGTGACAGAAAGGCGGATGAAGCATAAAATCACCCCATGCGCAATCTCTCAAAATCCAAGATCATCGCCTTCCGCCAGTGTCCGAAACGGATGTGGCTGGAAATCCACAAACCTGAACTCCGCGACGACTCGGCTTCGGTGATGGTATTTGCCATCGGCAATCAGGTGGGCGATGTCGCGCGGGGCATCTACGACACAGCAGGGACCGGAAGATTGATCGACGTCGATGAGAACGGCTGGGACGCTGCCTATGCGGAAACTAGCGCTTGGTTGGCGGAAACAGCGGCTCCGCTTTTCGAGGCCGCCATCCGCATCGAAGGCGCGCTGGCTCTCGCCGACGTCATGCTACCTGAGCTCGGGGACAAAGGACTCCGCTGGCACATGATCGAAGTGAAATCGTCCACCGGGGTGAAGGACTACCACCACGATGACCTGGCGGTTCAAACCTACATCGCCACCACCGCCGGAATCGAACTCGCCAGCGCCTCGCTTGCCCACGTCGATAACTCGTTCGTCTATCCTGGTGGCGGCGACTACCGCGGCCTGCTCAAGGCCGTCGACCTCACTGATGAAGTCCGCGCCAAGGCGGGCGAGGTCACCATCTGGATCGCCGAAGCCCAGAGGGTCGCCGCCCTCGCAAACGAGCCGAAGATCGAGACAGGCCCACAATGTTCAAAACCCTTTGATTGCCCGTTCCGTCACCATTGTGATCGAGACAAACCGAGCGTCGAGTTCCCCCTGAGTTCACTGCATCGCCTCGGAGCAAAGCAGCGCGACGAACTTGAAGCACTGGGCTACGCCGACCTGCGTGAAGTCCCCGACGAAAAGCTCTCTACTGTCAATCGGATGATCAAGACTCAGTCTCTAACCGGCGAGGCGTGGTTCGACGCCAAGGGAGCCGCAGCAGATCTCAAGCCGCACAAGGGCACCGCCTATTTCCTCGACTTCGAGACCATCAGCTTCGGCGTCCCCATCTGGAAAGGCACCCGCCCCTATCAGCAGCTCCCCTTCCAGTTCAGCCTCCACGTTGTCTCCGGCAGTGGCGGGATCGAACATCACGACTTTCTCGCCCTCTCCGGAGAGGACCCCAGTGAGGACTTCGCATGTGCCCTGATCGCCAACTGCGGCACAAGGGGTCCGGTCTTCGTCTACAATGCCGGTTTTGAGAACGGGGTCATGCGGGGACTCGCCGGGCGCTTCCCTCACCTTAGCCATGGCTTGCTGGCCATCGTTGATCGAGTCGTCGATCTCCTGCCCATCGCACGAAACCGTTACTATCACCCCAGCCAACACGGCAGCTGGAGCATTAAAGCCGTCCTTCCAACGGTCTGCCCAGACCTCACCTATGATTCACTCGAAGGAGTGCAGCACGGCCAAGCCGCTCAAGGTGCCTTCCTCGAAGCCATGGCCCCGGGGACTAGTCCTGAACGCAAGGCACAGATCGAACGGCAGCTCCTCGCTTATTGTAAACTCGATACATTGGCGATGGTGCGGCTCTGGGAGTTCTTCAGTGGTAGTCAAAATAACCCCTGCGCAGGAAAAGCTCCAGCTTCACCAGTCTCATGAATCCCGCAAAATTTTCCAACTTGATCTCCAACGTTTCCGATCCGGTCATACTAATCGAAGGTCGTCGCACGACACACCATTCGAGTCTGTCGCAACACGGGCGTGCCAGTGGCGCTCCAAGACGGCTGGGTATTATGGAAACCAACATCATGAAAAACGAAATTAATATCTGGTCAAGGCGACTTCAGCAACAAACCCGCGCCGCCATCAGTGAAATGCAGGTCAGCCCTCATGACGGCAATCTGCACTTCAAAAATTACGACAAGCGTTATTCCTTCATGACGATCCAAGACCTGCTTTGCGGAAAACTGTCTCTGACCGACAAAGAGAACGGCCAAGTCTCCGAGTTCGTGAATACAGACGATTTGCTGGACGCTGGTTGGGCCATTGATTAGCCGAACGAACCGTCATGCCAAGGCTGCCTTCAGCAGAGCCGTCTCTTTCGCGCTCGGAGGACCAGCTGAGCCGGAGTGCCACTCGACAATGATCCGCTTGCCGCACTGAAGCTGATACACCCGCAAGCTCCGACTTGCCACGGACGAACCGTAGTCACGTTCGTCAATGCCATTGCCAAGTTTATCGATCAAGGGCAGGCCAAGATTTTCGAGCCGGCTGCTCCACGGTTTGCCAAAGGCGAAGACATCACGAACGTTTGAGAGTTCTGCGATCGGGTCCAAAACAAAACGCTGGATAATGTCACGGTCGGGCCGCATCAGTCCGGTGACGCCTGTCGAGTGCCACGGATACAGCTCCAACAGGACGACGGCGGACTCTGGAACGTCTTGAACGTCCGGATCTCCCAGCCAGCGATGCGCGAACTGTTGCCGGGCAAGGTGGTAGCGGTTGATGCCGAACTCCTTCTTCCATGGTTCTAGTAGATAAGGGTTCTTGGCGGCCCACTGGGTGTATGATCCGAGCTCGCGGACCTGCTCGGCGTAGATGCCTATACGCGATTGAAAAGCAGGTCGGTAGTCGCCGGGATTGAGACCGAGGATTACAAGGCGTGCACGTTCGGGGCTGGTGAGATCCCCAATCCATGGTTCAGGCATGCCTTCAAGGGTCACCTCGCCGCGTCCTTTTCCGGCGTAGCTCTTAAACCATCCGTCGAGTGGGTCGGACAGGGCGTTGTTGCCATTGAGCCAGCCGTTGACGTGATTGTCCCAGAAGCTGGTCATGTGCTTTAGACTTGTCATGGCCTCTTCGTTACTTTCCTCGATTTGTTTCATTGAGTTATTATGTCCAGGGTGGAAAGGTGGGTGAAATCGCAGGGTTGGAGTTGCGGTGGTGGCTTGGGTGATTTGATCATGGGAGACATGGGTATGCGGGTTGGATTGTGCCGAACAATCCAAGCAAGTCCGTTTCGATTTCCGGCCATGCCTGTTGGAGACTCAACGTCGACACACGGATCCGATGGTTACCATGGAGCGTGAAGACGTGGTCGAAGTGGTAGCCGTTGGACGGGTAGAGCAACATGCCCTCGACATTCTCCCAGCCCGGCTCGGCGGCCTTGTTGGTGAGGTAGGCGTTTAGCTGGTAGAGGTTGCCTGAGCGGAACCTCAGGGCGTCGTAGCGGCTCACCAGCGCCTCCTGGTAGTATTTACAGTCGAGGATCAGTTTCCGGTCCGGCCAGGCGACCGTGACGTCGGTGATCATGCGGGGCAGAATGGCTGATGTGTCTTTTCCCATGTCCGAGGCACACCAGCCGATGTGCATGGCCGACACATTCGCACCGGTCAGATGGCGTCTGGCAAAATTCCGAACGAAGTCCTCGAAAACCTTGGCCATGATCTTTTCATCGCGGGTGAAGTCCCGGAAACGGCGGCCGCCGCCCTGGGATTTATCGGGCAGCAGCGAGGCGTGGATCAGCTCGCAGAGGTGGAGGATGAAGCGGTAGGCACGGTTGTTTCGGTGGAGTTGCACCCGGTGGAAATCGCGAGGGGTGACCCGCAGGTCTCCAACCTCGTGGAACGCCTCCAGTGACTGCGCCAGTCGTTTACGGGAATCCTTGTGAACGCGTGGATCATCTCTGAGCACACGCAGCGTGGCTTTGACGATCCGGTTGTGGAGCACGTCCGGGCTGAGTTCGTCGTAAATGCAGACGAGCTTGCCACGCGTGCGACTCTGGATCTTCTCACTGGCGGAGAAATCGATGCGGCCACGAATGCGGGGTGTTTCCTCCTCGAAGGGAACGTAGCTCCGGTCCAGACCGCGGCGGACGAGGTGATGGGTGGCGGTGGCGAGGATCTTGGCGAACAGGTTGTTAAGGTCCGGGCACAAATCCGCATCAATGGCCACCAGCTCCGCCTCGCTCAGCTTGTGATCCCAAGCGTAGGCGAGCAGGTAATACAGATTCGTGATCGGAATGGTGGTCGCCATCAGGGAATGCCTTCGGTGAGCGTGATGCGGAATTGTTGGACCAGCTTCGGGTCGTCGATCCAGTATTCCTCCAGCAGCGGCATGATCTCGTAGCGGACGATGGACTGGAACCATTTCTGGAAGTCCGGCACGGGCGCGGTCGGGGTGAAGAAGCTGTGGCCGATCCGGTAGCCTTTGCCGAGATTCGCCTCGTCCTTCTCGATCTCCTGATTGAGCGCCTCCATCTGCTGGATGACGTGGCGGATTTGGCTGGGGCTAATGCCATGGTTGCCGAGGTGGTTGGCGAATGCTTTCTCGCCGAACCCGGGGTCGAGGGACAGGAAGGCAAAGCGCCGCCTGAGCGCGTAATCCACCAATGACAGCGACCGGTCCGCCGTATTCATGGTGCCAATCAGGTAAAGGTTGGGCGGCACGGTGAAGGGTTCCTCGCTGTAGGCCAGCGTCAGTTTCTCGCCGCGCTTGTCGGTCTCAATCAGCATCATCAGTTCTCCGAGAATCTTGCTGAGGTTACCGCGGTTGATTTCGTCGATGACGAGAAAGTAGTCCTGCTTTGGATCTGCCAGCGCCTTGCGACAAAGGCGGTAAAAGACACCGTCCCTGATCTCGAAATGACCATTTTCCGATGGTCGAAGTCCCTGGACGAAATCTTCGTAGGTGTAGGATTGGTGGAACTGCACCATTTCCACGGCCGATTCGTACTTTGCTCCAAGTAGGAGCCAGGCGAGTCGTTTGGCGATGAAGGTTTTCCCCACACCCGGTGCCCCTTGCAGGATGATGTTCTTCTTCCGTTTGAGCTGCTCCAGAATGTGTTCCAGAGCCGCGCGGGGCATGAACAGCTCGGCAACGGCAACCTCCATGGAATAGGGAATCAGTTCCTTGGTCTCACCGTCGTCTTCGCCAGTGTCCCCGATATCGTCATCCCCGTTGATTGACGCTGCATCGCTCAATCCCGGCACGCCTGGGTAAAGACGGCCTAGCGCATTTTTGAGGACGGGTTTTGCCGTGAGATCTGTAAGCGCCTGGATGGCAAGTTTGCGTTCGGTGATTTTCACTGCCTTCTTCACCCGCCAATCCACGGCAATCACATGTGGATACTCTTCCAGCTCGCCTGCGAATGAATACCCACCGGCGACCTCACCCCATCCAATGACTTCCGAGCGTCCAAGTTTTGCAAAGACGATGTCGCCCGGTTTCATCTCCCGGGAAATGTTCCAGAGCATGAGCGCTACCAAGCTATTGTTCTGGTCGGGAGTCAGTTCGTCCAAGGCGTTTAGGATCTCCTCCTTCGACTTGTAAACGCTCAGGTCGCCGAGCTTCGGCCAGCCGATAGCCGCAATGCCTTGATCCTGCCATTGTTCCCAAAGTCTTGCCCCTTCGCCGGGGGCGATAAGCCAGAAGCCTCGCTCCGTCACTGCCGGTTTCGCGTCGCGCACGGAGAGTCCTTCCTTTAGAAGCCTCGCACGTTCCGCCACATCGCTTGCTAGAGCAACCAGTTCCGGCCGATGGAACCGCAGATAGGGAGTGCCTTTCCGATTGGCGAAAAGCCGGCAAGGTGCCCGCAGCGCGTCGG
>JBILPN010000108.1:0-8751 GCA_044373865.1 Luteolibacter sp.
CAATCACTCACTCCACTCCATCGCACAACACAAAGGCATCCGCGCATGGATCGAGCCTCTTGCCATTGACGAAAATCGCCTGGCAGCCCTGCCCGAGCGCCGTGGATCGCGCATGACTTATGCGAAACTCGTCCTTCCTGAAATCCTTAGCCAGTTAGAATCCATCATCTATCTGGACGCCGACGTGCTTTGCTTCAAAGGCATCGAGTCGGTATGCCCTCCCACTTTGGATCATTCATATCTCCTAGCAGGTGCTAGAGACTATTTCTGGGTGATTGAAAAGGATTGTCCGTGGTTAGAGCAAGTCCCACAAGCCGAGCGCCAACTGCCCTACATCAATTGTGGAGTCATGTGGATGAATCTCAAAGCCCTGCGGGAAATGAACTTCACTGACGCTTCGATCACCGCGCGCGCCGCAATCGGCGAGGCAAGGCAAGGCGACCAGTCTGTCTTCAATTTCCTCTGCCGTGGGCGCTCGTTCATCTTGCCAGATTCGATCAACCACCGCACCGCGATCGGCTCGTCAAAGCAACTCTGCGAGGGGGATCTCGATTTAAATCTCCACTACATCGGCGCCCCCAAGCCATGGTTAGGCGCGCCGAAAACCAGCAACTGGCTGGCCCACCGACTGTGGCACCAAGCTCAGTCCATGCTTTTCCCGGCCTTGGAGCATGCACCGCCCATTCTGCCAACTCACGATTTGTCGATCATCCGCCGCAAGGCCCTCCTCTACACACTCGTCAATCCGCCGCGCGCCAAAAACTACCGCAACGACATCCGCTCGCTCACGGACCCGGCGGGCATTCTTGAAAAAGCTGAAAATCACTGGACCACCCAGCTGCCCCAGCATGCCGCAAGCCACCGGCCCTAGAACCGATCCAGCAACTGGCTATCAATCAACGCGAACCGCTTGTTCAAAGGCTTCCACGTGCTTTCCAAGCGAATGCCGGACCTCAAACATCCGCCTCAGCGCCGCAGTGCGATCCTGCAACTCATCCGGGTTTGCGAAGGCTTGCAAAATTCTAGCCACAAGGGCCTCTGGCTTGCGCTCATCTGCAACGAAGCGTTCGATTTCAGCACCATAAACATCTTCAAGTCCTCCTAACGGATATGAAAAGGCCGGCTTGCCGCAGAGAAAGGATTCGATCAGCACGCGCGCGAGACCCTCGCTCTTGCTGGTCAGAATCGACGCATCCGCGAGACCGAACAAGCATCCGGGATTCTTCACCAAACCCACGCGCGCCACCGCATTTTCCAGCCCAGCAGACCGCGCAGCAGCGTCGATGCCAGCGGCGTATTCCTCATCCTCATCACCCGCTAGAATCAAGCCCCAGCGCTCACCCGTCTGCTCGCGCAGAAGCTTCAAGGTCGCAATCGCCGCCAGTTGATTTTTCCGAGGCGAAATCCGCCCGAGATAAAGCAGATACCGATCAACATCCCTCATCTGCTGAATCCGCTCAAAAACCTCAGCCTCCGGCTCGGAAGGCATCGCTTGTTGAATTGGATTGTAAACGGTGAGCACTTTTTCAGCTTCATATCCGACGGCGATCAACTCACGCCGCATCGTCTCACAAACACATAACAAGCGGTCCATCCGGTGCAATTGATACTTCCGGCCACGCGCAACTGCCGCGAAGTCACGCACATAGGAAAATGCCGGGATGCCCAACTGCCGCGCAATTTGAAAGGCATGCGGCGCAGTCACCCACTCGTTGCTCAAAATCGCATCTGGCGCGCGCTCGACCAGCTTGCTTGCCAAGCTGCGGCAATCCCGCCAAAATGCTGGACGTTCCCAAAACTTGCGAAATCTCGCCAACGGGGCGGTAAGGTGGTTGACCCCAAGCCCGATCATTTCCCGCCCAACCGGTCCACACTCCTGGCTTACCAGGCTAAGCTCCCAGGCGGGCCGCTCGCTGCGCAGCGCCTTCATGGTGCCGCGCATGCTCGCGCGCGAACCTCCACCAGCTTGGTCGAGGCGTTGAAGAAATACGAGGTGCATGGCCGAGTGCTTTTCACAAAACTCAACTCCATCCAAGCCTACAATTTCATCAAAACAACTCCGACCCACATCAGAACCCGCCTGACACCATGCCATGGAAGGTCGAATTTCCGACATTTTCTGGCTTTTTTAGCTTTTAGCACACGGCCGAGCGGCGTCGAAATCTCGGGGAAACCTTTTCTTATTAGGCGACAGAGTTGTTTCACCACCCAGCGAGTCTGCCATGTTTCAATTGGTAAAGCTTTTCTTGTTTCATATTCATTTGTTTTGTCTAAAATTATCGATCGCTTCTAACGAAATGTTATTTTGATGATCCTTGGCTCTTTTGATCGGCCCACTTGGAAAACGTTGTTGGCAGGAAGAGGACGGAGGGTGGTTTCATGGGATTCGTTAGTGATGATTGGGAGTGAAATGATAGACCGCCCACCCGGCAGGGGGCATTTGGAGTGCAATCCTGGGACAATGGGAGGTGCCGGATGGGCGGAAATTTTTGGTAAATAGTTAGGGAGTGAGGGTGAGTTTCAGCCTAGCGAAGCGCCTCATATGAGCTCCGGGAAGGGTGACGGTGATGGTGTCCGGGGCCTCGCCATTCTCTTGAATGGTGACCTGCGAAGCTGGGGTTCCCGGGCTGATGATATAGCTTTGTGGCCAGGTAAGCAGGTCCGTGCTGGTTTCCACAGCCAAACTCACATCCGGTGTCTCCGAAGCATCCGCGCGTTGGAAGGTGAAGATGAAATTGCCATCACGGATGCTGGCTTGGGGCGCAATCGCAATGCTGGATTGTCCGGGATTCCCACCGAGGACATATTCAAGCGAGTTGGGAATGCCATCACCGTCCGGATCCGCGTCGGGCGCCTTGCTCGACAGATCCGCCCATTGTTGGGTCCACGCGGCGTAGGATTGAGGTTCGTTCAATTCATCCGCGCTTACCAAGTGGACCATGCTTTGCCAGGTTCGCACCACGCCTGAGTTGTCGGTGGCGCGAACCCTTATCCGCAGGATTCTCGAGGTCACGTTTAGGAATGATGCTAGGCGCAGCTCGTTTCCAACGACGGTAAAGCGACCGTTGTCCTCTCCACCTTCGCCGAGCTCAAGGGCAAATTGATAGGATTTACCCGCGATGGCTGGCGAAACCGACAGGACCCCCACCAGCGTCCCGCCTGTCGAGTCGTTGACCACGCGAAGCCGTTCAGGCAGCAGGGTCAAGGGTGGAATCGTAAATTGCAAGGCGGCCGGGGCGCTCAACCGAGAGGCGATTCCGCCGTCGCGGATGACGTCGGGCACTAGCACGGAGAGCCCCTGTGACCGCTCGGCAGCGAAGGAGAATCCGTCACCATCCAAATCTGAATTTGCATTCATCTGCTCAAGCTCATCGGCAACGCGATATTCGAGATGATCCGGAAGGGAATCACCATCCAGATCCTCTGATGGCATCGTGAAGTGGGCGACCAGCTCAGTATCCTCCTGCAAGGCAAACACGGCTTGATTGCGGCTGAAACCCGCCGCGTCCTTGATGCGCGCGCCGTTTCTCGTCCAGTGAGTGAATTGATAGCCGCTATAGAGTTGGGTGAATGCATAGTGGCTGGATGTCACGGCGGAATTGGCTGCCAGATAGCTCTGCGAATCCGTCACAATGCCGCGAGGCGCGCTGCGGATCGCGAGCAGTTTCCGACTGCCGCTCTCATACTGGAGCGGCGCGGACAGCCTTGTGGCAATTCCTCCATCCGCCATGACATCACGGGTCGCCACCGCCAAGCCCAAGCTGCGCTCGTCGGCGATTTTCAGGCCATCGTCGTCGGGATCGTCTTGGCTGGATTGATCCAAGTTTCCGAACAAATTCCATTCCCACCAATCCGGCAAGCCGTCGGCATCGGTATCCTGATCCGGCAGGAAAAAGTGCGCCACCAGCTCGGAAGGACCCGTCACGGTCACCTTGACCTGCCGTCTCGCGAGCCCATCGGGCCCGGCCAAACGCACACCGTTGAGACTCCAATAACCAAAGGCATGGCCGGACACCAAGGCGGTGCCAATATGGGGCGAGGTGCGCTCGGAACCATTTTGCACCATCTCGCTCAAACTGGTGATCAACCCAAGTGGCCGACTCTGCACCGCGTAGCGGGAACGGACACGGTCAAACTCCAAGGGGCTGGAAAGCCGTGCCGAAATCCCGCCATCCACTACCCGATCGGCAGCAATCAGACTCAGCCCTTGTCTGCGTTCCTCGGCGATGCTGATGCCGTCGCTGTCTGGATCGGAACTCTGGCCCTGCGTTAAGTTGCCAAAATTTTGCCACTCGACCGCATCCGGGATTCCATCCGCATCGCTGTCGGAGCCGGCCGGAAGGTAGCGCGCCACAATGACCGTATCAGCAAGTGGGGACACCGTGATGCGATTGAGATAGTGACCCGTCACATCCCGCACGGGCTGCCCATCCACTTCAAATCCCACAAAGGTAAAACCGCTGCTATCTCCGAGCAAATAGGGCGTGGTATAAGTTCCGCCCGGACTCAGCTCACCTTCCGCAGAAACTAGCCCCAGCGGTTCGGAACGCAGCGTGTAGCGTAGACGGTTGCGCACCAGCAGGCGCAGTGGAGCCGAGAGCCGCGACGAGATCCCCCCGGCCCGCAGATCGTCATAGAAACGAGCACTCAGGCCCGTGCGAAGTTCCTCCTCGTGATTGCGACCATCCCCATCATCATCGTCCTGAGGACCACGGTCGCGACTGCCAAACATCCAATACTCCCACCAGTCAGCCAGCCGGTCGCCATCACCGTCTTCTGCCACCGGGAAGAAATTTGCCACCGCATCGACCGGGCCGTCAACCGTGACCACCGGATAGAGATACGCTTGGCCACTCGGGAAAGCCTGCCGCACGCCGTTCACGGTCCAAAAGGCAAAGCGGTAAGCACCGGAAACCAGCGGGTAATCGGAGACCCGCCGAGTCGTCCCGCTCTGGACTTGGGTGCTTTTCGCGGCAAACAACCCGGGAGGATTCGAACTCTCGCGGAATTCCACCGTCTGCCCCTGCACCACTCCAACAGCCGCCACGAGCAGCAAGCACCGCAGCAGCCTCCGAATCAGCACAAGAAATGAAATTCCGAACCCGTCGGCATCTTGATTTTTCATGGGGAACAAGTTTGATAGCCCACCGTCAGCAACCTTCCATGCCTCGCTCACGGAGTGGGCGGACGGACGACATACCACGAGGTTCCGATGCTACCGGACTCAATGCCGAACTCGTTGATCTTATCCGGGAATGTTCCCGAAGGCGCGGTGCGCCGCATCTGCAAGGGAGGATCCAGCTTCACCTCGAAGCCGGGGGTTGCACCTTCTCTCGCGCGCGTCACCTCTGCCGTCGTGGCAATCCGCAGTCCGTCCCGATTGAGCAGAAAGGTTCGGCCCGCAGCGGTGGACGTGGTGCCGTTGGCCAAAATCACACCGTTGTCCGCGCCGGTCGTGCCGAACAAGACCCCATCGACCAAACGCACCGAAGGATCCTTGGTGGCCACCAACCACAGAAACTGTGCCAGAAAATCCTCCTCCCGCAGGGTGTTGCGACTGATGTTCACAGCCGGGCGAGTGCCATCGGCAGGAATTTCAACCAAATGCACATCGAACCAATGGCTGCGGCTGTCCCGCGCCAGCGCCATCACACGCAGCGTGCCAAAATCCACATTCCAGTCGCCACCGGCATTCCACGTCACCCGCTGCACCTGACCGGTCGGCTGGTTCGCCCCGATTCGACTGCCGGTCCCCTCCAACAGGGTATTGAGCGGCAGGACATTCGTCAAACTCGCCACGCCATTGGCAAATCCGAGCAAAGCAGTGGTCACACTGCTGTCATTCAAATCATCCACCCGATAGTCAATATCCACCACACCCGTGCCAGGCCGCTGAGCGATGCCAAGAACCCAAGGATTGGGGACGGCATTGCGGGCGACGGCGTCGAAGTTGGAGAAGTTGGGGTAGGAGTAAATGTCGAAGCCGGTGTAGTAATAGGGCTGGGAGTAGTAATTGTAATAGTTGATCCACGCTCCTGATTCGTCGACACCTATTGTTCTATACACATCATACCTGTGCGGAATAGTTGCAATCAATTCGTCCGTGCTCAGCGCTGTTGCCGAAAATATATGCGTTCCTTTGAAATTTGAAAAAATCAGCCGCTCGTCACTGAACCATATCGAGTCACCACCTTGAAGGTAAAATTTCGAATCACCACTGTTTTTCACATTAAAAATCCTTTTAAACTGACCGTTGCCACTGAAGATCTTCCAATTTGGAATTCCCGAACCACCGGGATTGGATTCAATCACTAGCAGCTCGTCTTGCCCGCTTGCATTACTTCGAAGCTGAATATCCAAAATCTCTCCTTCTAGCGTCGAAGCCAGAACGCCGTTTGTTCGAAAGATGGAGAGGAAATTTCCATCTCGGTCAAAAACTCGAATGGAACCTCTTTTCGCAGAATCAAAACTACCGTAGCCCGAATTTGCATACTCGTCGCTCACGTAGATCCTGCCGCTGCTGGGGGAGACGGCGATAGAAGGAGAGGTGTAATATCCTCCAAAATACCCAGCATCTCTTCCGTTCGGGCCGAAATCTGCTATGCGATTTCCTTCTGGACCGATAATTGCAATCCTTCGCAAATACTGACTCCCTGATTCATATCCATAATAAAGTCTTCCATCTGTCGAAACAGCATATCCAACTCCGTAACTCTTGTCCACCCGAATCAAAGAATCCACTCGTTCGAAAATTAATTCCCCATCAAAATTTCTAGCCTTTATATTTCCTCCTGAAGATCTATATGCTCCTGAAACATACCAAATTTTATTGTTAACAACCTTTATACTCCATAGGTTAGCTTCACCGGCTAATTTAGGGATGGAGCGCGTTAAATGCGTGGAATCCTGCGGCGCGAACGCCTTCGCCCCTGGAACAGGCAGAAGCGATATCAGCGCCGTCAAAACGGCCATTTTTACAAGGGCGGATGGGCGCGCGCAAAGCGAGATCGAATACGTTTTCATAACAGGTGATATTTCGAGTTAGGGCTATCAGTTGATTCGGGAAAAAAGGCAATGGGTGGGATCACCCGCTTTACGGTTCATACGGCCGGGGCGAGGATGCGATGCGGGTTTGATACGCCTGTGTGCATGTTTCAGTTCCTTAACGCTCCACGCGGATCCGCATGAAGCGGCGTGTGGCACTGGCTTCGATGTCCAGCACGGTGATGTTGAGATTTCCAGAGCCGGCGTCCGTTTCAGTGACGTTCGCGTTGCCGGTGAAGAGGCCGCCCGAGGAGCTGCGGGCGATTTCCGTCCAGGCTCCACCCAGTCCGCTCTGGGCTTCCACGATGATCGAGACGTCACTGCGTGACGGCGCCCGTTGGAAGGTGATGGCGAGCCTGCCGTCCTGGATCTGCCCACGGGGCAGCCGGTTGGCGCCATTTTGTCCCGGAGTCATCAGCAAGGCGTATTTGATCAGGTTAGCGATGCCGTCGCCATCGGGTGTGGCCACGTCGGCCGAATTCCCGCTGTCGGCTGTGGTGCCGAAGTATTGCTGGCGCCAGCTGCTAATCGGCAGTCCTGATTCGGGGCTGACCGTTACAGTCGCAGCAACCGAATCCACGCTGCCGGCGGAGTTGCCCACCTGGACCCAGTAGCTCTTGGCCGCAGTCAGCGCGGAAGTGGTGAACGAGGGCGAGTTCGTGCCTACCGGCGTCGTCGTCACGCCCGCGGAGCCTTGATACCATTGATAACTCAGCGGGGCCGTGCCGCTGGCCGTCACCGATAGCAGGGCGGTGCTGCCGCTGGTGATCATGTGTGAAGCAGGCTGGATGACAATCGAAGGAGCGATCAGCGAGGGCACCACCGTCAGCGTGAGCGTAGCGGTGCCCGTTCCACCACCGTTGGTCGCCGCGAGCGCGACGCCGAAGACACCATCCGTAGTCGGTGTCCCAGAAATCAGGCCGGTGCTTGTGTTCAAAATGAGGCCGCCAGGCAGCCCGCTCGCGCCAAATGATGTCGGCGAATTGCTTGCAGTGATTTGGTAGCTAAACAATTGATCTACCGTACCACTAGCTCCGGCCGCGCTAGTAATGACAGGCGCTAAACCGACGAAAGCCTTTGCTATATATGGTGAGATCTTCCTGCCTGCCGTAATAAACTTCCCTCCGGCGAAGAGATCGCTTCCGCTCAATACCAAGACTCTGACACTTTCGTTCATGCCGGAGCCAAGGGCCGACCACTCGCCGCCGTCCCATCTAGCGATGTAGTTGGTGGTCACACCGCCCGCCGAGATGAAGGATCCCCCTGCATAGAGATCACTGTCGTTCACCGCAAGGGCCACGACGGATGAGCTCGCCCCAGAGCCAAGGGCTGACCATGCGCTACCGTCCCATTTCGCGATATATCTGGCCGCCAAACCGCCCGCTGAGGTAAAGGTTCCTCCAGCATATAAATTACTCCCGTTAACCGCGATCGCATAGACAAATCCATTTGTCCCGGAGCCCAAGAGGGACCATCCACTACCATCCCATTTCGCGATGAAGTTGGCCGTCACGGTGCCAGCTGCGGTGAACAAACCACCCGCGTAGATATCACTCCCTCTCGCTGCAAGGGCATTGACTGAGTTGTTCATACCGGACCCGACAGGCGACCATGCGGTGCCGTTCCACTTCGCGATGTAGCTGGCCACCACACCACCTGCCGAGGTAAAGGAGCCTCCGGCGAAGAGATCGCTCCCGCTCACCGCGA
>JBILPN010000109.1:0-8724 GCA_044373865.1 Luteolibacter sp.
GACAAGCTTACCGATGTCGAATCCCGATTGAAGGCCGACAGCTTGAGCGGAATCTCCGCTCTAGCCGAAAGCAGGAGCGCGAAAAATGCGAGAATACAGAGGAAATGAAAAGACATCGAAGAAAAGTCTAAATGCTAAAAACCGGGTGACGAACTCGCACCAACTCACAAAATTCATTTGGATGATCGGGTGCCTGAAAACTGGTATGTCCCGGACCCGAGCGTGAGTTGATTGCCATCGACCGCATGCACCCCCGGACGGCAAGCGGCAGGCGTGCCGCCCTCATGCACCACACCTTGAATCGGCAAGCTCAGCTCTGCAACGGTATTGGGAGGAACCATGATTTGCGCGATAAATTGATCCTTCTCAAATTTCCACGAGCACGCGAGTTTGCCATGACGGGTTTCCATGGAAGCAGAAGCATGAGTGATGGTTCCAGTCGGACGAGGGGCGATTTTGACGCGGTCGAAGCCAGGAGCCGCGCGATCAATGCCTGCCAATTCCGCCATCATCCACTCACAAACCGCGCCGAAAGCATAGTGTGAGAATGAATTCATGCTAGGTTCATGCACCCCGCTGCCCTTGATGTAAGAGTTCCAACGCTCCCAAATGGTGGTCGCGCCATTGTCCACCTCATAGCCCCAGCTCGGATATTCCCGTTGCTGCATCAAGATGCCCGCCACATCGTGATGACCCGTCGCAGAGAGCACCGGCAAAAGCGGGCGCGTCCCAAGAAACCCGGTGGCCATTTTGTTATCATTCTCTTTCACCAGCGCCACCAAATTTGCCGCAACCGCAGAAACTTGATCGGCTGGAATGAGATCAAAAAACAAGGCCATTGCGTATGCTGTTTGATTGTGAATGGCCAACTTTCCGTTCTCGCGAAGATACGCTTTTTGAAACGCAGATCTAACTTTTTCCGCAACTGCTAGGTATTTCGCAGCGTCATTCGGCTTGCCAATCGCCTGGGCCATTTCCGCCATCAACTTGGCATCATACGCATGATACGCGAGATCGATGTAAGGGATCGGTGTCTTCACCTTGCTCAATGAAAGCCAGTCACCGAATGCGCAATCATCCATCGCGCCCTTCAATTCAGGATCCCGAGCAGCACGCCAAGCCATGAAGTCATTCATTTTCCGCCAGTGTTCGCGAATCACACGGGTGTCACCATAGACCTGCCAAATGGTCCATGGGCAAATGATCCCCGCATCCATCCATCCCGCGGCATGATGCTCGTTAGGTCGTGCCAAGGGGCGCGGTGCATAAGCTGGATAGGCGCCGTAATCCCACGCATCATCGTTCAAATCCCGCAGCCATTTGGTGTAGAACGAAGCAATATCCGCATTGAATGTCGCGGCCCGCACGTAAATCTGCGCATCGCCAGTCCAACCCATGCGTTCGTCACGCTGTGGGCAATCCGTGGGCATTTCAAAAAAGTTCGCACGCTGCGTCCACACCATGTTTTGATAGAGACGATTCAGCATCGGATCCGAGCACTCGAAGCTGCCGTGCAGCGGTGTGTCCGAATGAATGACAAGTCCAGTGACCGCATCCACGCCGGGAGCACCGGGAAAACCCGTGAGTTCGACGTATTGAAACCCATGATAGGTAAACTCAGGTGTCCAAGTTTCTCCCTGCGGATCGCCCTTCAATGTGTAGGTATCCACTGAGCGCGCGCAGCGAAGGTTCTCAGTGCTGAGGCGTCCATCATTGTGAAGAATTTCCGCGTAGCGAATGGTGACCTTTTGCCCGGCCTGCCCCTTGACTTTGAGACGGATGACCCCCGAGATATTTTGGCCTAGGTCAAAAATGAAGGTGCCGGGTTTGTGCTCGGTGACGGTCTTTGCAGGCAACTCTTCGATGATGCGAACTGGGACGCCAGGATGAGGCTCGATCTTCGAGTCCGTGCCAGTTTTTACAACAGCGAACTTCCAATTCGAGTCATCGTAAGCCGGAGTCGTCCACCCAACGAGTTCCTTGCGTGCGTCGTAGGATTCCCCCATTAGAATATCACTTTCCGTGATTGGCCCGGTGGAGACCTTCCAGCTTGGATCGGTGATGAGTGTTTTCCGGCTTCCATCAGAAAGCTCCAACTCCAGCTGCACACGAACCGCAGTTGAAACCCCATAGTAATTTCTACCTTCAAGTTCAGGCACCCGTCCCTCCTGCCCGGTGAACAAACCATAAGCCACATATCCCGCATACCAGCCATCTGCCAGAGTCGCACCAATCGCATTGGTCCCCTCGCGCAGCAGAGGCGTCACATCGTAGGTCTGAGAGTGGATGCGCCGCTGATAGGCCGACCACCCCGGAGCAAGTCGTTCATCGGAAACACGTTTGCCATTGATCTCCAAAGTATAAACTCCAAGCGCAGTGGCATGCACCGTGGCGCGGACCACTTTGGGGCTCTCAAATTCCTTGCGGAAATACTTGGCGGGTGACACCGTGATCTTGCCCATTTTCGGGTGATCAATGAAATTCTGGATGTTGTCCGTGGTGGTGAATGAGCCTTCATTTTCAGCGCTGATCCAGAGGGCGCTCCAGTCATTTGGATCAAGCAAGCCCACGCCAAATGAAGCCGGTTCACTCCACGGCGAAGCATCCCCCAGCTTTCCCCAAACCCGGACACGCCAATCCGCACGATCCCGCGAGTTCAGGCGCGCCCCGCTGTATTCGATCTGATCGGTTGCGGCAGAGGCCACTTTGCCTGATGACCATAGCAGCTCTTTTTCAAATCCCTCCCCTGCCCTCGCAACCTGAATTTCGTAAGCCGTCTGGGCCAAATCTCGGTCTGCGGGCGAGACGGCAGACAGTTTCCAGGCAAAGCGCGGCTTCGGCGTGCCAACCGCCAGCGGACTGGCGTGGTATTCGCAACGAAGGGAATCGGCGCGTGGAACGGCTGCCAGAATCGATCCGGTCAACGCGAGTGAATAGAGAAACAACTTCATAAATAGGTTTGAGCGACTGAAAGACTGAGCAAGTGAATGAGTGATGGGTGATCCTACGACCGCGCGAAGGATGAAATTTCGGTGAAAATTGAACTCGCCGCGCTTTTTGATATCCTCGCAACTCCGGTGTCGTTGCCAATCATCCCTAGGGTTGATTTTCGCGCATGGCCCCGGTGAGATCCCCGCTGAATTTCCACGCGGCGCACTGGCCACTTGCCTGATCCCCCAAATCAAGGGATGGTCCCGCCATGAGCCAGAACGTGATCAGCCTCTTGCAGCAACTCATCCGCATCCCATCGTTGAACCCGGATCATGCCCCGGGCAGCCCCCATGCAGGTGAAGAAACTCTCGCCATTTTTCTTGCCGGCTGGCTGGAATCCATCGGCGCGGACGTCACGCTTGAGGAAATCAAACCCGGCCGCCCCAACCTCATTGCGCGCTTTGCCCCGCTCGACGGCCGGCCACGCATCCTCCTCGGGCCACACCTCGACACCGTCGGCATCGCGGGAATGAGCATCGACCCCTTCAGCGGCGATCTTCACGACGGAAAAATCCAGGGTCGTGGTGCATCCGACACCAAGGGCCCGATGGCGGCGATGCTTTGGGCGCTGCACGAAAACCAAGCGGTGCTGGCGGATTCCCCAACGGCCGTCGATTTCGTTGCCTTCATGGGTGAGGAATCCGGCCAGTGGGGTTCCAAGGACTTCGTGATGCGCCATGGCAAAGACTATCAATTTGCCCTCGTCGGAGAACCAACCGGCATGGACATCGTCCACGTCACCAAAGGCTCGCTCTGGGCCAGCCTGCGCACCACGGGAAAAGCGGCGCACAGCTCCCAACCCGAGCGAGGAGAAAATGCGATTCTCAAACTCTGCGCCGCGCTCAGCCAACTTGACCACCACCTTGGAGGCAGCCTCGCCCAATTCACCCACCCGGTGCTCGGCCGCTCGACCCTGAACATCGGCATCATTCGTGGCGGCACCCAGCCAAACATCGTGCCGGACAGCGCCGACGCCCAACTGGACATCCGCATCACCCCCTCGCTCACCGCCGCTGGTGGTGCCTTGAAATTGTTAAGCGACACGATCACCTTCCACGATCTGCCCGTGGAGATTTTCAATGCCCACGAAAATCCGCCCATGGAGACGCCCGCCAGTCACCCGCTGATCCAAGCCATGCTGGCCGCCGATCCAGCCGCAAAACTAGCGGGTGCGCCATGGTTTTCCGATGCCGCGCACCTCTCCGCCGGCGGCATCCCCAGCGTCTGCATCGGCCCGGGATCAATCAACCAAGCGCACACCGTTGACGAATTTATCGAATCCCATGCCCTCGAAGCCGGCACCGCATTCTTCACAAACTTCGTCGCCTCACTTGCCCGCTGAAACTGCGGCATTCTGGCGGAATCCGCGCAGCAAACTGAAGAGCAAGGAAAAGACGGTCAGCGGCGCAACGACATAAATCAAAGCGGTCTGATAGGTCTTTAGCGAACTGTTATGAGTCGTGTCGAAAATCAGATAAACGACATACCCGACGTAAAACACCAGAAGGATGGCTCCGTTCGGACGGCTGATCCGGTAACCCGCAAAGAAAATCGGAAAACACGCGAGCGACACCGCAATCATCACTGGAATGTCAAAGGCCAGCGCCGACGATGCAACATTGACCCCATTGGGGGCAACCACCGACGAAAGCCCTAGAACGCAGAGGACGTTAAAAATATTGCTGCCCACCACGTTCCCGACTGCGATGTCACGCTCGCCGCGAATGCCAGCCATTACGCTGGTGGCCACTTCGGGCAATGAAGTGCCAGCCGCCACCACCGTTAGACCGATGATCAACTCCGAAACCCCGAAATGCTGCGCGATCGCGACAGCGCCCGTGACAAGCAGCTTCGAGCCCAACACCAAGCCGCCAACGCCGAGCGCCACCCAAGCAAGGTTCACCGCCCAATGCGCATTCTTGCCTGCCTCGACCGGTTCAGGCTCCGCCCCAGATGCCGCATGATCCACCGCTGCTTGGCGAGTCTCCATCCGGCTTTGGCGGATCAAAAACCAAGTGTAGGCCACCACTCCGCTAAACAAGAGAATCCCATCGATTCGGCTAATTTTCCCGTCATAACTAAGGCCCAGAAGAAGAAACGAAGAAACAATCATCACCGGAACGTCCAAGCGCACCAATTTCGCGTTCACGACGAGTGGAGTCACCAAAGCGGCAACCCCCAGAATAAACAGGACGTTGAAAATGTTGCTTCCCACCACATTCCCAATCGCCAAATCCGCTTGCCCACTGAAGGCTGACATCGTGCTAACCGCCAACTCCGGCGCGCTCGTTCCGAAGGCAACCACCGTGAGTCCAATCACCAGCGCCGAAATCCCGAAGGCGGAGGCGAGCCGCGAGGCGCCCTTGACCAACCAATCCGCACTTAAAACTAAAAAAACGAGTCCGATGACAAGATAAGCAAGGTTGGCGAAGGTCATAAAGTGTTGGGCGGCACCGTAAAGATCCGCCGCGATTCGCCAATGGTAAAATCCACCGAATTTTCCAATTCTCAGAAAAAGCGTGCTTTGGATTCCAATGTCGCACCGGCAACAAAACTCAAATTCCGCGTTCTTGCCACAGCGGACGCAAGCGCAACTCGGGTCCGAATCCAGCGAAATCCTGCGGAATTCGGTGCGGGCCGCGGAAATTCTTGGCGCCGATTCGTTTCGGCTCTTGCGAGTCTGCCGCTCGCCGCCTAAGCCGTCCCAGACATGAGTGAAGCCGTCACACCTCAGCAACCGCAATCCACCGAAGCCGAATTGATCGCCGTCCGCCGCGACAAGCTCGCGAAACTCCGTGAACTCGGCATCGACCCGTTCGGCGCGCGCTTCGAAGTTTCCGTCACCCCGGCCGATCTCCGCGCGGATTTCGCCGAGGGCAGACAGGTAAAAGTCGCCGGCCGCATCACCGCCCTCCGCGACATGGGCAAGTCCTGCTTTTTCCAGCTCGGCGACGTCCATGGCTCGATCCAAGGCTACGTCTCCGTCAAAAACCTCAGCGAAACCGACGCCGCCGCGTGGAAGTGCCTCGACCGCGGCGACTGGATTGGCATCGAGGGCGAGACCTTCCTGACCAAGACTGGCGAACCCACGGTGAAGTTGGAGAAATTCACCGTTTTGTCCAAGTCCCTGCGCCCGATGCCTGACAAGTGGCATGGCGTGGCAGACCGCGAGATCAAGTATCGCAAGCGCCACCTCGACCTGATGGGGAACCCGGAAAGCGCCGCCTTGTTTGTGAAACGGTCGCTGATGATCGCTGAAATCCGCCGTTTCCTCCAAGATCGCGGCTTCCTTGAAGTCGAGACGCCGATGCTCCAAGACGTCGCGGGCGGCGCGGCGGCACGCCCTTTCGAGACCCACCACAATGCGCTCGGCATGCCGCTGACCCTGCGCATCGCACCGGAACTCTTCCTAAAGCGCCTGCTGGTTGGCGGCTTCACCAAAATTTTTGAGCTCAACCGGAGTTTCCGCAACGAGGGGATTTCCCGGCGGCACAACCCGGAATTCACGATGCTTGAGGCGTATTGGGCCTTCTCTGACTTCGAGGAAATGGCCGATCTCGTGGAAGAACTCACCTGCCACCTTGCCGAGAAATTTTGCGGCGGCCTAAAAATCGAGCACAAAGATGAGGACGGCAACCTGATTCGCAGCATCGATCTCACGCGGCCATGGAAGCGAGAAAGCTACCACAGCCTGATCGCCGCAGCTGCGGGCGAGGACTTTTTCACGATCACCGCCGCCGAGCGCCGCACCCGCTGCGAGACGCTCGGGGTGCAGATTTCCGAGGCCATGGAAGACCACGAGGTCATCCAACAGGTGTTCGAAAAATTGGTCGAGGAAAAGACCTTCGACCCCTGCTTCGTGACCCGGGTCTCCAGCGAACTGGTGCCGCTTGCGAAGATCACGCCCGGTGGCAAAACCGTGGAAGTTTACGAGTTGATCATCAATGGCCAAGAAATTTCACCCGGCTATTCCGAACTCAACGATCCCGATGTCCAGCGGCAACGCCTTGAAGATCAGTCCGGTGAGGAAACGCAGCGAGTGGATTACGATTTCATCGAGACCCTCGAGCACGGCATGCCACCCGCTGGCGGCATCGGCATCGGGCTGGACCGCCTGTGCATGATGTTGACCGGCGCACCCACCATCCGCGATGTGGTGCTTTTCCCGCTGCTAAAGCGCAAGGACTGACACGAACGCCCGTTTCAAACCACCCCAAGCAAGCCCACCTCCAACCCCGTAAATTTGGAATCATGACAGCTAGAAAAGTATTCATTGCCGTGGACTTAGGTGCCGGCAGCGGTCGCGTGATCGCGGCATCCACCGACTTCGCCACGATGGAATTTGAAGAGATGCACCGCTTCGACAACCCCGGCACGGATCTGCCCGGCGGCGCGTTTTGGAACATCATCGGCCTCTATCGCGAGATTCTTGAAGGGCTGCGGCGCGCAGTTGAGCGCCACGGCGACGCGATTGTCTCCATCGGGATTGACACCTGGGGATGTGACTTTGGGCTGCTGGATGAAAACGGCGAGTTGCTCGGGATCCCGCATCAATATCGAGACCCCCGCTTCGAAGGAATGGCCGAGCGGATGCACGAGATCCTGCCGGAGTCCGAGGTGTTTGCGCAAACTGGCGTGAAGACGAATTTTTACAACACATCGCTGCATTTGCTGGCCGAGGCGCGCAAGGGCAGTCCGGCATTGCAGCAGGCGAGCCGCTTGCTGTTTGTCCCGGATATCTTGGCCTATTGGCTCACTGGCAAGCAAGCGGTGGAGCGGACCGTCGCCTCGACATCGCAGTTGGTCGATGCGCGGACGGGCGATTGGGCATGGGGAGTGATCCGCGCACTCGGCCTCCCAGAACGGATTTTTGGGGAAATTGTCGCACCAGGCACCGTGCTCGGCCCCCTGCGCGACGAACTTGCGGCGGTCATCGGACGCAGCGACATCCCGGTGGTGGCCACCGCCTGTCACGACACCGCCTCGGCAGTGGCTGGAATCCCGCTGCAAGCCGAGGAGAATCTGTGGTTGTCGTCTGGCACATGGTCGATCATGGGCGTGGAAACGGACACCGCCATCACCAGCCCCGCAGCGCTCGCGCATGGCTTCTGCAACGAACTCGGCGTGGACGGCAGCATCCGCTTCCTGAAAAACATCGGCGGACTTTGGCTCATCCAAGAGTGCAAACGGCAATGGGAACTGGACGGCAAAAAGTTTAGCTACGCGGAAATGGCGGCGCTTGCCACCGAGGCCGCGCCCTTCACCGCCTTCATCGATCCAGACGACGCGTCGTTCGCCAGCCCAGGCGAAATGCCGGAAAAAATCCGTGCCTACTGCGAGCGCACCGGCCAAGCGGTCCCCCAAGATCCCGGCGCGGTCTTGCGTGTGGCAACCGAGTCTCTCGCACTAAAATACCGCTTGGTTTACGATCACCTCCGCTCGCTGACGGGACGGAGTTACCACTCTCTCCACGCAGGTGGCGGTGGCATCCAAAACGAGCTGCTCAGCCAAGCAACTGCCGATGCCCTTGGAATCCAAGTGGTTGCAGGCCCAGTGGAGGCGACATCCTGCGGCAATGTGATCACTCAGATGATCGGAACCGGGCATTTGGCGAGCTTCGCCGAGGGCCGGGATTTGATCCGCCGCTCCTTTGAATTCCGCACCTTTGCCCCTGGCGACACTGCGGCATGGGACACCGCATTCGCTCGCTTCAAAACGATCCTCGGAATCTGA
>JBILPN010000110.1:0-8677 GCA_044373865.1 Luteolibacter sp.
TGACTGCGTCGTGGTTGCCAAGCGCACTGCTGTGGGTGAGACGGATGTAGCCACGATTGCTCGTGCCGCTGCCGAGCACCAAGGCACCGCTGCCGAAGCTGTTGTTACCGGAGAGGACGAGCGTCTCACCGCCGGTTTTGACCAGCGTTGCGGGGCCGGAGATCGGACCGGAGTGGGTGAGGGTGGTGCCAGCGTCTAAGCTCACCGTCAGATTGGCGTCGAGAACCAAGGGACCTGACAGATCGTAGGAGAACGCGTTTCCCGAGCGGAGGGTCGCGGTGCCGGCCACGGTGATCGGTTCGGTGACGGGCGCGGTGTGTGAGCCGTTCAGGAGATACAAGGTGCCGCCGGAGAGCGTGGTGCCGGCATCGGTCGTTCCAAGGCCGCTGACGTTGTTGAGAAACACGGTGCCCGCGTTGATTTCAGTCACTCCCTGGTAGCTGTTGGTGCCGGGGAGCCCCAGAGCTCCGGGCCCGCTCTTGACGAGACTTCCGCTACCAGTGAGGAGTCCGTTGACTATCACGGTGCCTGCACCGTTGCCGTTCGAGTTGCCGACTTCGATGATCCCCATGCCCGTCAGGACTCCGCTGGTGAAGGTGCTGAGGTAGCCAGTGGTATTGTTGATCGAGCGGGTGGTGGTGAGGGTCGAGTTGTTGAGGTCGAGGGTCCCCGCCGCCAGCGTGGCGCTGCCTGTGACGATCGGAGCGCCGGCGAGATCGAGCACGGAATCGGCCGTGACGCTGATGTTGCTGGTGAAGGAGGTTTCATTGACGGCGAGACCGGAAAGGGCGAAGTAGCCGCCCTGGTTGGTGTTGCTGCCGCTGCGCAGCAGGCCGAAGGCGGTGAGGTTTTTCTCCGGATTGACCGAGAAAGAGTGGTCGTAAAAACTCAAGGGGGTGGTCGAGTAGGTCTGGGTGCCGGTGGCATAGGCGCCAACGGTCAGCACCGGATTGACGGCCGCCGCGGTGTAGAGGGGAATCCCGGTGGAGGTGCCGGTTGAAATGCCAGAGCTTGGAGCGTCCGTGTAGCGGGCGTATCCGACAAACTGCATGGATGTGCCGGCGGAAGTTCCGAGCAGGGTTTGGACTTCGGCGTATTTCAACTGATGAGCCGCAGGGATCGTGATGTATTTGGTATTCGTTCCGTTTGCCCCTCCTTCGTTGGAGTTCACGCGCGAGGCGTTGGCGCCGGTATTCGCGATCCTAAACTGATAGGACCGGACAGGATTTGCGAGGCTGGTGATGAACCCGCTTTCCGGAATCCCGAGATCGATGATCTCCTGGATCTGGGACTGTGCGGTGGCGCGGCCAGCGGTGTAGAAGGTTGCCGATCCGGCGAAATTGAACTCCGAGTTGCCACCTTGGGTGGCGATTATCCGCCGGCCGTCAGTGACGGAAGTCCATGGAATGCTTCGCTGCGCTCCGATCCGCAGGGTGCCGCCGTTGAGAATGACCGGCGCGTTGAAGATATCACCACCGAGCATCAGCGTGCCGTTGTTGACCGTGAACGATGGCGTGGTTGCTTCCGGGTCGGCCGCGCCGTAGAAAATCAGGGTGCCCGCGTCTAGCACGACGTCGTTGTTGATGAATTGATCGATGGTGATGGCAAGCGTCCCTTCGCCGGTCTTGGTGATGCCCTCGCCTACCGCGATGAAGCTGGAGAGCTTCTCGGTTGCTCCGGCGGGCACGTCAAAGGCGGTGGCATGCAAGGTGATGCTGGTGGTGGTCAGCAGCAGGCCCGGGAGGGAAACTGCAAGGAGTCGATTGGACAGCATGGGTTTCATGATTTACCAATCTTTACCCTGACTGTGCCCCCCTTGAATACCCCCCCAAAGGAGTGGTATTTCCGTGATTTGCGCTATTTTATGCGTTTCTTGGCATCTCACCCGGGGGGCGTTGGCGCTCCGGTGCCGTGCTGGCGGGAATCCATGGCTCGCCAAGACACTCTTTGTTGCACTCAGTTCGATGCCCTTTTCGACTCCACTTGCACCCATCATCCTTTTTTCAACGGTGGGTTTTAGGTTCATCGCTCGTTGAGTGTCATCACGCCCCGCCTGCTGCATGAGTCAAGCGAGCCATCCGTCCAGGGAAGTGTGGCCAGTTGGCGATAGGGTCTAGCAGCTTGGCAGCCCGGCGGTTTGGGAGTTAGACTGTGCAAAGCTCGATGGCGCGGCGGAGGCTGCTGAACTTTTCCGCGCTGCGTGGGAGGAACTCTTGGCCGACGTGACCTTGGTATCCGGTGGCGGCGATGGCGCGCATGATGGCGGGGTAGTTCAGTTCTTGCGTCTCGTCGATCTCGTTGCGCCCGGGGCAGCCGCCTGTGTGATAGTGGGTGAAATAGCGGTGCTTGTCACGAATGCTGCGGATGATGTCACCTTCCATGATTTGCATGTGATAGATATCATAGAGCAGGCCGAAATTCGGGCTTCCTAACATTTCACAGAGTTGGACGCCCCAGTCCGAGTGATCGCACTGATAGTCCGGGTGATCCACTTTGCTATTGAGCAGTTCCATGCAGAGCGTGATGCCGAGCTCCGCAGCGAGTGGGAGCAGGCGGCGGAGGCCAATTGCGCAGTTGGCGAGGCCATCGGCGTCTGAGAGGCCATCGCGATTACCGGAGAAGCAGATGACCTGCTTGGCTCCTGCGGCAGCGGCGGCGCGGAGGTGCGCTTGATAGATCTCGACCAGCGTGTCGTGGTGTTCCAGGCGGTTGAAGGCTTTTTCGATGCCGCCGACTTGAGTCCCAGCGGGCGTGATGCCGAGCGGGAAGCTGATCATGGCGCAGGTGAGGCCGTATTGTTCGAGCACGGGCAAGTCTTGGGGCATGACGAGCTCGACGGAGGAAATTCCGATTTCGCGGGCGGCGATGCAGAGCTCATCGAGTGGGGTGCTGTTGTAGCACCAACGGCAGACGGAGTGTTGGATGAGGTTCATTTGAGAAATTATGGGTTGAGTCGCTCGCGGAGTGCGTGCGTCCAAAGCCGGGTGACGATCGATTCTTGTGCGGTCTCCATGGTGGCACGCTCGGCGGGGTCCGCGTCCTCGTGTCCGGCGAGGTGGAGCAGGCCGTGGATGAAATAGCGGAGGATTTCCCGCGCGAGCGGCTCGCCATACTCTGCGGCTTGGCGTTCTGCGACTTGTGCGCCAATCACGATTTCTCCATGGTGAAAGGTGATGACGTCAGTCGGGCCTTCGATGTCCATGAAATCGCGGTGAACTTGATCGCTGGTTGCATCATCGACGATGGCGACTTCCAGGGTGGCGAGGTGAAAAAGCGGTGAGTCTTGGCAGGTCGCATTTTCAAGGGCGAGCCGCGCGGCTTCGTGGGCGATGCTTTCGAGTGCGGTGAGCCAGCTTTCGGGGATCTCGGTGGCGTGTTGGTTGTTTCCGATGATGACTTCGAGCGACATGCGGGTGGGTTGCTTGGGGGTTTGGCGGGAGTTTCTTGCCAGCGGGTGAGCTGGAGGATCAGGCGCGCTTGGGCATGGCGCTGCCATGGTCGCTGTGGCCGCCGTTGTGCGCGTTGGGGTCGGAGCTGTTGCTGAGGCGTTTCGCGGAAGCCGAGGAACGGTCGTCGTCCTTTGGGTAGTCGATGCGGCTGTGGAGCATGCTGCGGAGCGTGTTGGCGAAGCTTTCCTTGACGATGGCGAGCTCGCTGAGAGTCAGGGGGCAGTCATCGAGTTGGCCGTCGTTGATTTTCAGGCGGACGAGGTCATCGACGAGCGTGCGGATTTTGGCCGGGGTGGGTTTTTTGAGGGAGCGTGATGCGCTTTCGATGGTGTCTGCGAGGCAGATGATGCCGCTTTCGCGGGTGCTGGGGCGCGGGCCGGGGTAGCGGAAATTTTTTTCCTCGACCATTGGCAGGTCCTCGGGGTTTTCGAGGCGGCGATCGACCTTTTCCATTTCGGCCTTTTTTTGTTCTTGGGCGCGGCGGTAGAAGAAGATCACGAGTGAGTCGCCGTGGTGTTCTTGGATCACATCGATGATGCGCGGGTTGAGCTTGTGTTTCACGGCGAGATCGACGCCGTCTTTGACGTGAGCGATGATGATCATCGAGCTCATGGTCGGGGTGAGGCTGGCGTGTGGGCTTTCTGCGCCGTCCTGTTGGTTTTCGATGAAATAGTTGGGTTTTTTTAGTTTTCCGACATCGTGGAAGTAGGCTCCGACGCGGCACATGGGGGCATTGGCGCCGATTTTTTCAGCGGCGGCCTCCGAGAGAGCGGCGACGACGAGGCTGTGGTGGAAAGTTCCGGGCGCCTCGAGTTGCATTTGGCGCAAGAGCTTGTGATTTAAGTCACTGAGTTCCAGCCAGCTGATGTCAGTGGTGAGTTGGAAAGTTCCTTCAAACAAAGGCAGCAGGCCGCTGATGAGGAGGGCGGCGAGGATGGCGGTGCCAAAGGCGGTGGCGCTGCCGGAGCCGATGACTTGGAGGTGGTCGATGGCGCCGGGGCCGAAGATGGATGTGATGTCGAGGCGGCCGAGGAAGATTGCGAGAGCGAAGGTTGCGGCGCCGACGTAGATGCCGGATTGGAGGAGTTGGAGGCGTTTGCGGACTTGGTAGGCGAGCAGGACGCTGGTCATTCCACCGACGATGCTGAGGATCAGGTAGTCGAGGACATCTGCTTGGGGGACGAGAAGACAGCCGGTGAGTGTCAGGAAAGCCGCTGAAAATGAGGCGACTGCGCGGCCGAGGAGGACGCCATGGAGCATAGGACCCAAGGCGTATGGGATGGCGAGGAAGCGGAAAATTTCTGGGATCGTGCCCGAGTCCACCAGTCCCATGATCATGCGTAGGACCAGCAAGTGCCCGACGATGCCGCCGAGGACGAGGATGACGCGCGTGTTTCGCCGGCAGGTGCTTTGGAGGCTGATGTGGAAAGTGACGATGGCGATGAGCGCCAGGATGAAGCCGGAGAGCGCGCCGTGCAGAGGGTCGGTGGCGAAGCTGGTGCCGCGAGTGGATTTCAGGACCAGAATCGCGCTGATGATGGCGAATGCGAGGTAGAGAGAGTATTTGACCCAGATGCTTTCCTCGAGGGCTTGGACGAATGGGTTCTCGCTGTGGATGCGGCGTTTTTTCCCGGATGAGAGTCCTTGGCGGGCCAAGCGCCAGCGTCTGATCGCGTCAACAAGTCCCACGGTGGTAAAGGTGAAATGGAGATAAAGTCCGCCAGAGTCATCCTGCGCGGGGCGTGAGGGTAGGCATCGGCGTGGAGGGTTTGCAATTCGCAAATCCTCTCTTTCGTCGCCGTGAGGAAAAGTTTATGATCTGCGGCGATGACAAAAGCAGGAGGACAAATGCTGGTGGCCGCGCCAGAAGCTTGGGATGAAGCGTGTTATGCGGTGCCGGCGCTGCGTGCCATGATTGCCTCCGGCCTGCGTTGTGGGGTTCTGTGTGACACGGAGCAGCGCGATTTTTGGGAGACGATTGAGGGCTTGGCGGTGGTGGATTTCCCTAAGAAAACCAAAGTAAAAATCGTTGCTGGGGAATTGGCAGGTGGCTGGGAGGCGTCGATGGTTTGGGAATTGGGTTGGGCGGCGGAGGCGTGCAAGGCGGCGGGGATTGTGCGGCGGCTGGGGCCTGGCGGGGGGAAGTTGGTGAAATTTTTGACGCATCCGTTGGAGTTGGACACGGTTGAGCCAGCGCACCGGGTGAGGCATTATTTGGCGGCGGCGGAGGCGATGGGATTGGACTGCGGGCTTCCGGAGTTTTTCGCGCCAGCGGATCTTGGGGTGGCGCGCGCCGCGGGTGTCGTTTTGTTGTGCCCGGGTTCAGACTTTGGGCCAAGCCATGAGTGGCCGGTTGAGCGGTGGGCGGAGATCGGCAGGCGCTTGCTGGCAGGTGGCAGCCGGGTGGTGGTGGCGAGTGTGGCAGGTGGGCGTGGGCAAGCGCGAGAATTGGCGGATCAATTGGGCGCGGGAGTTGAGTTTTTCCATGCCGCACCTCTTGCGGGTGCCTTGCCCTTGCTGGCGGGGCACAGTCTGGTGGTGGCGGCGGATGGGTCCTTGCCCCACTTGGCCGCGCATGCGGGGACGACTTGTGTGACCCTGTTTGGCCCGAATGACCCGGCGTGGAAGCGCCCGCTTGGACGGCGGCATGCGGTGGTGCGGCGTCACGTCGAGTGCGCGCCTTGCCTGCTGGCCAAGTGCCCGCTGGATTCCCGCTGCCAAGTGGAGCTGGAAGTCGAGCGCGTGTGGGAGGCGGTGCGCGGGAAACTTTCCTGATTTCCCGCGAGTTTCTCAACCTTTCCAGAGCATGCGCGCGCCGAAGAGGACGAGGGCTGCGCCAAAAATCCGGGTGAGCGTCTGGTTGCTGAGCGAGCGCATCCACTCGCTGCCAAACCAGGCGGAAACCACCGAGGCGAGGCCGACGACGAGGACGATTTTCCAGTCGATGAGTTTATTTGCCCGGGCATTGTTCAGGGTGGCGGTGATGGCGGTGACGATGATCACTGCCAGCGAGGTGGCCACCGCTTGCTTGTGACCGAGGCCGAGCATGCCGACGAATGCGGGGACCATGACAATGCCGCCTCCCACGCCGCAAAGCGCGCCAAGCAGTCCGGCGGTGAGGCCGATGGAGGTGGCGGTGAGGATGAATTTCATCGGCGTGTGGGAAGCTTGCGTGCGCCGGCGATTTCGACAATCAGGCGGTGGAGAACCAAGCGGTGGTCGAGCCCGGTAGTGACGAGCGTTTGGTCTGCCTTGAGAGTGGCCTCCATGACGTGTTGGAGCCCGCTGAGCGTGAAGTTTTTCGCATTGTCCACGGCGAGGAAAATGGGGAAAACATTGACGCCGGTGCCGTCCTTTTTCTGTGGCAGCCAGGCGCGATTGGACTCGGGGAGCCGGTTGAGGGCACCGGCGAAGGCGTTGAAGTTGCCGGTGGGGACCTTGAATTGATCCATGATGAGGCGCGCCATGAACAAATTCCGGACGACGTTGATGATGGACGCGCGCATGATGCCGATGGCGGATTCTTCCGCTTCAAGCTGCTGATCAACGAGTTGGATCGCGCGCCCGGCATTTCCTTGTTGGATCGCCTTGCCGATTTCAAAGACGACGGCGGCGCGGCTCAGCGGGACCAGCAGGCGGACGTCATCCTCGGTGACTTCGCGGCGCTCGGGTCCGAGGTAAAGATCGAGTTTTTCCAACTCGTTGCCGATTTGTTGAGATTGCTCGCCGGCCAGCATGACGAAGAGTGCGAGGGCGTCGCGCTCGAAGTGGATGCCGAGCGCCTTGGCGTGTGAGTTGACGAGGGCGGCGACTTGGTCTTGCCAGCCCTCGCGGCTGGTGTCGATGCGGTCGTGGACTTGGACGTCGGCGGCTTTTTCGATGTATTTCCAGAAGGCGCGGCGTTTGTCCACGCCTTGGGCGGTGAGGAGGAAGGTCACGCCCTTGGGGATGCCGCGTTCGAGGGTGCTGCGGAGATTTTCCACCCCGGCTTCGGTGCGTTGGGAGCGTCCGGTGACGTTGTCGGAGAGGAAATTGGCGTTGCGGAGCCAGACGACCTTGTCGCCGCCGAACATGGGGATGGTGAGGAGCGCTTGGACGGTGGAGGAGCAAATTTCGAAAGCGGAGTCGGAATTATCCGCGATGCCGTCGATGGTTTCGTGGGTGAAGCCGTCATCGCTGCCGCCGGTGAGTTGGTTGTGGAGGGCGAGTGCGCGCTCACGGACGAGGCCTTCATCGCTGCCGACGACGGCGAAAAAGTTTCCGGATTTGCTAGGAGGATTTTTTGCTTTCGCGGCCACGGGATGGTGGTAGCGGGATGCGGCGGAGACTGCAAGCGCGGGAAGTCACGGGGCGCTGGGCGGCGCGGGTCTCAGAGGGAAATTTCAAAGAAATCCCGCATGACATCGCGGTAAACGTCGCGTTTGAAGGCGGGCAGCCAGTCCAGATCGAATTCCTCGGGGAGGATCCAGCGGTAAGCGCGGAACTCGCGTGGCCGCTGGTTGACGTTGACGGGCGGGGCGCTGGGTTGGAGGTGGCAGAGGAAGTAAGTTTGTTCTTGGCCGTGATTTCCGTGTTTGCGGAGTTTTTTGCGGCGGACTTCCTCAGGGTAGAGGTAGCGGTATCCGGCGCGGTGGTGACTGACCTTGTAGTGGTGAGACTGGAGGCCGACCTCCTCGTGGACTTCGCGGTGGAGTGCTTGTTCGAGAGTTTCTCCGGAATCCACGCCGCCTTGGGGGAATTGCCAGGCGCCGGGAAGTGTGGAGCGTTCGCAAATCAGCAGGTTGCCGGTGGAGTTCAGCACCAAAGCCGCGACGTTTGCACGGTAGCGTATCATGGCGGAAACTTGGCGGTTTGTGAGGTGCATGACAAATACTTAATCGCGGAGGCTGGTCAAACGCCGGGCGGTCTGTCAGGCTGCGGCCATGTTGAGAAAAACCTATTTGTTGGTGGGTGCCGGATGGCTGGGATTGCTGCTTCATTTGCCGGCGCAGGAGGTCCCGGAGACGGATGCCGGGAAGGACAAGGCCAAGGATGAGGAAAAGGCGTCAAAAGCCACGGAAGCCAGCGGGCCGCATCGGTTTTGGCAGGCCACCTTGAGCGGCGGCCACTACATGGTGGCGCTGGATCAAATCAGCTCGGTGAGTCGCCATAAATTCTTGTTGGACGGCGCGATCATCGTCGATGAGGTGACGGTGGACACGGTGGGGCAGGTGTTGGCGCGGTTTTAT
>JBILPN010000111.1:0-8664 GCA_044373865.1 Luteolibacter sp.
TGGTGGGCGTCTGCGGGAAGTTTTTTTCCCAGTAATAAACATATAGGAACTGCTCGCGCCACGGGATGGACTCGCCGCGCACAAGAGGCAGGAAACTTTTGCCGTCCATGTGCGGCGGAGTTTTGAGCGCCATCGCCTCCATGATGGTGGGACCGACGTCGATGTTAGCAATCATTTCGTCGAGCACGGTGCCACCCTTGATGATGGCCGGGCACTGCGCGAGCATCGGCACACGCATCGAGGTTTCATAGGCAACACGCTTGTCGATGAGTCCCTGCTCGCCGAACATGAAGCCGTTATCTCCCATGTAGATGACCAGGGTTTCCTCGTAGATCCCCATGTCCTTGAGTTGTTGGAGCACGCGGCCAATGCTGTCGTCCACTGAGCGCAGGGTTTCGCAGTAACGCTTGTAATAGAGCTCGATATCGAGCTCGCTGTGATAGGGAAAATCGACCCCGTGCCATGAGTTGCGCTGCTCGCGCAACCAACGGGGCTTGAGAGGGTCGCTGGCCGTTTCCAGCTCGGATGCAGGCCGCTTGAAGGTTAAATCCTTGAAGCTGTTCTCATACTTCTCCTCGGGCGTGAAGTTCGCGTGAACGGCCTTGTGCGAGAGGTAGAGGAAAAACGGTTTTTCCGCCGGTTTCTGTTGTTTGAGCCAGTCGATCGCGTAGTCGGTCAGCTCGGTGGTGATATACCCCTTCTGCTTTACACGTGCACCATCGACGTTGAGTGTGTAGTCGGGTGTGGGTGGCAGGTATTCGCCCTGGCCGGCAAAGCTAACCCAACGATCCCAGCCGGGTTGAGGCTTGTCGCTTTCGCCACCCATGTGCCATTTGCCGATGAAGCCAGTCGCGTAACCTGCGTTTTGCAAATACTGGGGGAAATACACCGTGCCGGGCGGAATCGGGCGGTTGTTGTCGATGACCCGATGGCGAAAGGTGTAGAGGCCGGTTAGGATCGAGGCGCGACTGGGCGAGCACAAGGCGGTGGTAACCAGCGCGTTCTTCACGTAGGCTCCGTTTTTTGCGAGAGAATCCATCACCGGTGTCTGCGCGAACTGATGACCGAGGAAGCTCATCGCATCATAGCGGTGATCGTCAGAGAGAATAAAGACGACGTTGCGGGGTTTCGCGCCGGGAAGCTGCTCGGGCACGACCTTGTCAGGCACCGATCCAGCAGCTGCCAAGATGGACGGGGATAAGATCAGGATTAGATTCAGTAGGCTTTTCATAAGAGTGCGATGGAAAATTGACATGTAACTTTAGTAAGGGCGACTTGCAGGGGCATCGACGATCCTTTGCATTTGGCGAGTGAGTTCGGCGACGCGTTCCGCTTGTTCTCGATAGAGATTGTTGCGCTCCGCCGGATCGTCGCGCAACTGGTAAAGCTGGCCCGACGGACTATTAGAAAGCGACTCCGGGGATTTCGAGAAGCCGCCGGAACCGGGCTGGTCGATCAATTTCCAGTCACCCGAGCGGATGACCATGGCCCCGCTGCTGCCAGATTGCATGACGATCGGGCCGCGCACTGGCGTGTCGGCAGCTTGGCGGCCTTCAAGAACAGACAGGAAGCTGAAACTGTCTGGCCCGGCACCAGGCGGCAGTTTTTTGCCAACCACTTCCGCGAAGGTGGCCATGAGGTCGGTGAAGGAAATGGTCTGCTCGCTGCAGCTATCAGCCGCGACACGCCCCGGCCAGCGGACGATAAAGGGCATGCGGTGGCCGCCCTCCCATGCGTCACCTTTCATGCCGCGCAAACCGCCGACGGCATCATGCCCGAGGCGTTTGACATCGCCGGGATACCACACCGGGCCGTTGTCGGAAGTGAAAACAAGCAGGGTGTTGTGGCTCATGCCCGCCGCATCCAGCGCAGCACAGACACGGCCGATTTCATGATCCGTCATCATCACGAAATCACCATACATCCCGGCTCCGCTTTTTCCACGAAAAGCAGGCGCGGGCAACCAAGGCGTGTGCGGCGCGGGGTAGGCGAGATATAGCATGAACGGTTTTTCTGACTCGTGACCGTTAATCATCGAGATGGCTTCATCAGTAAAACGCGGCATGACCTCGTCGAGTTTCAAGTCTGGCGCGATGCCGCCCTTGCGCCAGAACTCACCCTGAATCGGTGACCAGCCATCGCTCCAGTTTGCCGCGATCTGATCGGTCGGAGGAACAACGGCGCGATCACCGCGCATGTAGAAATACGGAGGAATGTCGGTCGAAGCGCGGAGTCCGAAAAATTGATCGAACCCACAGTCCACCGGACCGCCCGGCAGTGGTTTGTCATAACCATGCTCAGCAAATCCAAGATGCCATTTGCCGACCATGGCGGTGGCGTAACCCGCGTCACGCAGCAGCGAGGCGATCGTCACCTGCCCGTCGTCAATGAGCGGCTGGCTTGGCCACTTCGAGACATCGGCCCGAAACGGATAGCGCCCGGTCATCAAACCATAGCGCGATGGATGACACAAGGGTCCCGGCGCATGGGCATCCGTGAATTTCATGCCCTCGGCCGCAAGACGATCGATGTGGGGCGTGGGGATTTTCGATTGAGGATTATAACAACCCGGATCACCATAACCCATATCATCGACCACGATCACCAGCACATGCGGATGGGTGTGTGCCGCTGATTTGGCGGGAGCGGCATGACTGAAATAACTGAAAATAAAAATCGGCCCCAGCAGCTTGGCAAATGGATGACACATGAAACAAGGAATGATTTGGCAGGTCGAAATCAATCGCCGGAAGGCTGCCAAGGGGTGCGGCCAGCGCGCTGGATCTGAAGGCGGATGGCTGTGGCGAGTTCCTCGAATTTTTCCCGCCTCGTGGCCGCAAGATTTTTCGTTTCCTGCGGATCATCGGCGAGATGATACAACTCATAGGGGCTGAAAGGATCGTTGCGCAGAATTTTCCAATCGCCGCGAATCAGAGCTTCATAGCTTTTACCACCGTATTTGAAACCGCCCTCGCGGCGGACAAAATACAGGTCGCGCGCTTCCAAAATTTTACCGCCTTGGAGCGCCGGCACAAGGCTTTTGGCATCAAGATCCGCAGCGGGACGCACGCCTGCAAGCTCGGCGAAGGTGGGAAACAAATCGAACAACAAGCCAGCGTAGTCACTACGTGAGCCAGGTTTGATGCCTGCCGGCCAGCGGACCATGAACGGAACGCGCAGCCCGCCGTCGTAGTGATCCTGCTTGCCGCCGCGCCATGGGTCGTTGTTCTGCGCGTAGGACAGCGCGCCTCCATTGTCCGCGGTGAAAACGACCACGGTGTTTTTTGCTAACCCCGATTCATCGAGCGACGCAAGCACACGGCCGATGCCGGCATCGAGGTGTTCGACAAATGCAACGTTGCTAGCACGTTCATGCTTCATGCCGGGTGCGCGCTGTTTGACTCGTGCCAGCCAATCCGCAGGCGGCTCGATGGGGAAATGCGGCGCGTTGTAGGCGAGATAGAGGAAGAACGGTTGCGTCGGATTTTTCGCCTGCCCGCGGAGATATTCGGCGGCCCAATCGGAGAACAGGTCCGTGGCGTGACCCGTGGGTGCGATCTCTTCCCGGTTGCGGCGCATGTAGTTTTGGCCATGACGTTTGTGCGTGGTGTAGCTATCCATCATGTCACCAAGAAAGCCATGAAAGTGGGCGAAGCCGCGCTCGTTCGGCGTGTTGGGAGATTCCATGCCAAGATGCCATTTGCCAATGATGGCGGTGTGGTAACCCGCACCGCCTAACAGATTGGCGAGGGTCGGCACTTTCGGATCAAAGTATCCCCAAGAGTCCTGCGGATTGGTGCGGATCACTCCCGGCACGCCAACCCGGTCGGCATAGCGCCCCGTTAGCATAGCAGCCCGTGTCGGCGAGCAGACGGTGCAGTTCGCACGCATGGTGGTGAAGAGCATTCCCTCTTGGGCGATGCGATCGATGTGAGGCGTCCGGACGTCCTTGGCGCCGTAAGTTGAAACATCGCCATAGCCGTGATCATCTGTCAGAATGATGAGCAAATTCGGCCGAACTGCTGCAGAGGCAGCAGCTGCCAGAGTCACCAGCAACAGCATCACGATGAATAAGGAGCAAGCCACTGCCTCGCAGATACTAGAAACCTCGTGGCGCATGGTGACTGAGGCAGCGGTGGGCGGACGCTTTAGGGAATAACAAATCATTTTTCGGGGTTAGAAAATTGTTTCAAGTAATCAGCGGCCGCCTCACGCAGTTCATTTGCGATCTTTGGGTGCTCAACGATGAGATCGTGCTGCTCGTGTGGATCATCGATCAGGTTAAACAGCGACTCTTCAATCGTGGAGGTTTGGGTTTCGCCGCGCTGCCCGTCGTGGCCAGGGCGGACGACATCTCGATAGCCATGTGGCAAATGGAGCTTCCATTTGCCATCAGAAGTCATGACCGCTTCGAGTTCCCAACCGATGGAGATGAAGTAATAGCGATGCGGGTTCGGTGCGGCATCGTCGCCGCGCATGAGCGGCCAGATTTTTTTACCATCCGTATCCTGATCTGGCAATGGGATCCCGGCGAGCGCGGCAAGCGTGGGATAAAGGTCGATGGAAGCGAAGGCGCGGTCGTTCACCGTCCCAGGCTTGAGTTCGCGCGGAAATTTCACGGCAAGCGCGGAGCGGATCCCGCCCTCGAAGCTGGTGCCCTTATGCTCGCGGAATGGAGTTTTACCGGCATGATTGCCGAATTCTTCCCATGGTCCGTTATCCGATGTAAAAACAAAGATCGTGTCTTTCTCAACGCCGGTCTCGCGCAGGGCGGTCATGATTTCACCCACCGACCAATCGATTTCCGTGATCACATCGCCATAAAGTCCGGCACCGGATTTGCCTTTAAATTCATCGCGACAGTAAAGCGGGACGTGCGGCATCGAGTGGGCGACGTAGAGAAAGAACGGTCGCTTGCCGGCCTGCGCGCGAATGAAGCGGGTCGCACCCTCAGTCGCCCAAGAGGTGAGGTTCTTTTGGTCAGCGGGGCTCACATCCGCAATTTTGATCGCACCATTTTCCCAGTAGGGCAGAGGTTTTTCACCATGGGACATCTTCCACACGGGATTGTGTCGCCACATGTCGTTAGAAACAAGCAAACCTGCGGACTCATCAAAACCGCGTGCGGCTGGGCGCGTCTCGGGCACATCGCCAAGGTGCCATTTGCCAAAGTGGGCGGTGGCATAACCGTGCTGTTTGAGCGTTTCCGCGATGATGGGATGCTTGGGGTCCAAACCACGCCTGCCCGGGGCGATGGCATTCACGACGCGATTGCGATGCGGGTAGCGACCGGTCAGCAAGGCCGCACGAGATGCCGAACACACCGCTTGCGACACATGAAAGCGCGTGTAGCGAACGCCCTCGGCCGCCAAGCGTGCGACATGCGGCGTGGCGTAGGGCGGATTTCCAAAGGGATGGAAATCCGAGTAAGCCGCGTCGTCTAAAAACATGACAACGATGTTAGGCCGCTCGTCGGCGCGCAGGCCCAAGCAAGTCAACATGATGAGAACGGGAACAATGATGGTTTTCATGGTCTGGTATGGTTCAAAGACTCCGACGCACAAGTCACTTGCTATTGGCTTTGCCTTACTTGTTCAACTCCCAATGGAAGGCTTCGCGATTGGGAGAAAATTTCAGTGCGGTGATCGCTTGGCAGCAAGCACGCTGCCGAGAATACACTGCGCGATGCGGATGCGCCGTCGTGTGATCATTCCGGCGTGGCTTGCGGTGCCTGACGGACTGGCAGCTCCGGCGTGAAAGGCGCTTCTCCCCTCACCCGGCGCGCGGCCTCGCCAACCAGCCACAGGTAGTGGTCAGAGGGAAGCCCGTCGTAAGTCAGGAAGCGGCTCGCACCGACGGGCGGCTTGTTGGTGGATTTGAAAATGTGGGTGCCCTCGTCGAGCTCGTCGAACATCGCTTGATAAACCATCGTGGCACCGGCACCGCGCACCAGCGCATCATACTGGGACCAGAGGAATTTACCGCCGGCACGATCAATGAAGGCATCGGGATTTTCGTCGGTGCCCTTCTTGAGGTTAGACCAGGAAAAGCCGGGAAAGACCACCGGCATGTGTTCCTTTTTGTTAGCAACACACCACGCGTGGTCCGGCTTGGCGATCTCGGCTGCGTATTGTTGGGCTTCGTTGATTTTACCAAAACGCCCGACCGTCCATGGCGAGATGATGTCGGCGGACTTGTAAACTTTTTCCCAATCCGCAAAGGGGCCGGCATCGCGCTCGCCGGCGCGCCAATGGGTGGGGGTTCCGAGCATGATGGTGAGTCCGCCGCACTCGGGATCGTTCTTGAGAAAATCAATCAAGGCCGCGATCTGAGCCGGTCCGTAGTCACGATTCCTGAAACCCACTCCCCAGAGGGCAAGCACGGGGCGACCCGCATGCTTCTGATAGGCAGGATCCTTGAGGATGCCCATTTCCTTGACGAGAAAACGCCAGTCGTCCTTCACCGCCGCAATGCGCGCCGCGGACATGCTGGTAAGGTCATACATCACCGCGTAGGTGCGCCCATGGAGATCAGCCCCGACGCGGCAATGCTCGAGCACCTTCGTGACGGAACGGGATTCGTCGTTGTCGGCACGGCCGCCATTCGGCTTTGTCACCTCGGTGGCGAAGCGCTGCACGAACACACCGTCGATGCCGTATTCCTGCATCCATTTGAAATGACGAACCACCGTGTCGCGCACCGCCGAACTGAAGACTTGAGCGACGCTGCCATCGGCATGACGGAATTCGGTGTCGAAGCGCTCGTGATCCGCAAGTTCGGTCAAGTCGGGCCAAAACTCGATGCCCGCCTCGCCGGGCTTGAATTCACCGCTGGTCTGGTTGCGATAGTGCTTCCAATTCTGCCCCTCACCATCGCCAGCCGCACGGAACCATCCCTGATAGCCGCACATCACTTTGCCGACAAGCGTCGAGGAATCAACACGGATCGACTCTGGTTCTGATGGAGTTGCAGCTTCGACGATATCGGCGCTTTGCTCCGTCACTTCTGATGGGTTTTGGCAACTGGCGAATGCGGACATGCAGAAACCGGCGGCGACAACGTTGAGCATGATAATCGATTTTTGCTTCATGGAGTTACTCATAAAAATTTCCCTTGGGTTGATGGCGGAACCAGAAAAAGTAGATGGCAGCGAACGATCCAACACAGATGGCAGCAGCATAGGCAAAGCCCACCCAGTTATGGATGATGAACAGCATTGGAGCCAGAAACAGAGTCGTCTGCCAGAGCAGGGCGAATGGCAGCGCAACTAGATCTTGGCGGTGCTCGCGCGTCGTCTTCTCGCGCTCTTCCGGGCTGAGCGTTTCCTTGAGGTGTCCCCACACGCCGAATGGGCGAGTCTCAAGATACATCTTGCGCAAGACCTCGGGATCCGTGGGGGCCGTGAGCAGCGCCACAGTGACCGAGCTTACAAAACCAACACTCAGCACGAAGATAAACTGCCAAACCTCGTTGAGTTCGGGCCACAGCAGGCGCTGCACGATCGCGGCGGCCATGCCAATCAAGGTGCCGATCGCGCTACCGGCTCCATTGAAGCGCCACCAATACAATCGCAGGAAGGCCGGCACGAGAAAGCCCGCGCCAAAGCCCATCATCATCCATCCCCAGATATCATTGATACTTTCCAAGGTGAGCGAGAATAGGAAACTGCAAGCAACAATCCCCACCACCGTGCCCCAACTGGCAAAGATTAACTCGCGGGTCTCCGCCTGTGGGCGAATCCACCTCCTATAGAAGTCGTTGACAAACTGCCCGGTTGCTAGATTCACCCAGCTGCCGAAGGTGGAAAGCGCAGCTGCGATCAGCGCGATGACCAGCACGCCGCGCATCCCCTCGGCCACCGACATCATCAACACCGCAGAGAGAATCTTCTCCGGGTTCACAGTGCCCTCGTAGCTGAGCAGGTTCATCTTCTCAGCCCACTTTTCTTCACCAAGCAACGATTTCAGCGAACCCACCAAGGCAGGATCCTGCTTGTCTGGCGCGTTGGCGATCGAGGAAATGAGCGCGCCCCATTGCGGCTTGGCAGCTTCCGGGTGGGCTTCGTGAATCAACGCGGCCGCCTCTTTGAGCTTTGCTTGCTCCGGCAGCAGATCATTCACGAGATAGAGTCCCATCACCGCGATGCCGATCATCATCGGCCAGCGCACGGTCATTAGAAGGGTCCACAGCATCGACAGTTTTCCGCACTCGCGGTCTGTCTTGGCACCGAAGTAGCGCGGGTCCGCACCGGTTCCAAGGCCGGCGACAATGGTCCGAACCAGATAGAAGGACGCAAAAACAAGGAGATGTTGGTAAACCTCATAACCTTCGGGAACATGCACATTCCACTTCGGCACGCCGCTGATCCAGTCTGAACTGCCAGTCACCTTCATGGCAATCTGCGAGATTTCTCCCACATCACCCACTCCCATGAACGCCTTGACCGAGATATAGACCACCGCCACGAGAATGATAGCGACTTGGAAAAGGTCGGTGAAGATCACGCCATAGAACCCGGACATCATAGTGTAGAGTGTGGCCATCACCAGCAGGGTCAGCGAACAGGCCTCTGGTGAAAACGGCAGGAAGGTCGAAAGGAAAATACCCGCACCAACAATCAGGTAGGCAAGCATCCCGATGGTCGTCAGCACGGTGGCGATCACC
>JBILPN010000112.1:0-8644 GCA_044373865.1 Luteolibacter sp.
GGAAATTCATCGCCAGACACTGGAGAGGGGCTTTTGTTAATTGCCTTGAATGACAGTGGCAGCGGGCAGACCCGAACCCTGCAAACCTCTTTCAGTCCGGGAACGATCTTGAAGGACTACACGGGAAATCAAAGTGATCTGGTTACGGTCAATAGCAGCGGCCAGGTCAGCATCAATGTGCCGGCGCGCAATGGTCAGGGATTTGTGTGTTATGCGCCTCTGATTTCCGAAGGGCCAGCGGTAGGTCAAGCCTTGCGATTCACCCAGGATGGCGTTGCCGTAGGAACCATGCCGTGGTTGGTGCCAGGTGGACGCGACGCGCCGGCCAAGTTGCGCGAAATCCCGCGGATCACGGGTGACTCGGTTGATATTGAAATCCACTTCACCAAGCCAAGCGGTGGGTCCGTTGGCAATGGCTTGATTAAGTGGGGGCAAGGGCGAAATCTCAATCTAGCTGCGGCAGATTTTTCTGATGCGAGTGTGGTCACAGGTGGCTTTGAGCAAGCGAGCCTTGTCAATGGGGTGTGGAAGTTGAGCGCGGATTTGCGCGGGGTTCCTGAGGGCTTGCATACGGTGAAAGGGCGGCTGTTCAACAGCCGTGCGAGTGGATTGCCAGCGCTCTATCAAACATTCTACAAGACGGTTTACGTGGATCGCACAGGACCGGATTTGTTGATCGAATCCTTGGATTCCGCGATTGATGGCGAGGGGATTGCGGTGATCCGGAATTCTGATCGCACGGCAGCTCGGCTGGAATGTCGGGTGAGTGGTGGAGCTTGGGCGGATGCGGTGCAGGTGCAGCGCGGCATGTGGAAATTTAATCTAAGTGGTCTTGCTGCGGGGACTCACCTTCTGGAGGTTCGTGCGACCGAACGAGATTTGGGGAACAGTCCGCAGACCATTCAAAGTTCAAGTGCTAGCCGTTCTTTTACGGTGGCATCAAATGACCTAGCATTTGCAATCAATCATGCTGAGGGTGCGCTGATCCAAACGCCATTTTTCAGCACAGTGTTGACCGTTCCTACGGGGACAACGAGTGATCAGGTGAAGCTGTGGTGGAATGGCTATCAGATGGCAGGGCTTGTCGTGAATGGAAGTTCTGTGAGTCATACGTTTGATGGTCGTTACCTTGCAGGAGGAGTTTCGCAGCGATTGTCGGGAGCGTTTATCAATGGCAGTCACTTTTTTGAGGCGGAGTTAAAGTTCGGTGGCGTGACCAAGCGCTTGACGCGGCGCGTTGTCTTCAATCTGTATGGTCAAAATCTGGTGGACTCTGACGGCGATGGCTTGCCGGATGATGTCGAGTTGCCAGGCTTCACCGCCGGGGCCTATGCAAGTCAGAAATTTCCCGGAGATCTGAATGAGGACACCATTCCAAATAACGGTGAGAACTGGACACGCACCAATCCACTCAACGAAAACACCGATTATACTGGTTCATGGGATGGTGATGAAGATTGGGACAACGACGGAGTTTCTAACTTGCAGGAGGTGCTGCGTGGCTTTGCTGACTTTGGGGATGCATTTCGCTACAAGATCTACGATCCCACATCCGTGCCGGGAGTGAGCTCCACCCAAGCTTTTGCGATGAATGGATTGCTGGATAGTCCGCACTACTTGGTTGCTGACAACGGAATGCGGATCTGGGCTGCGGTGAAAGGCAGCAAATTGTACTTTGCGACATGGTCGGCGCAGGGTGGTTCGAGTGATCATTTCCTTTTACTAACCAACAATTTTGGCGATCCATCGGCGCATCCGTGGGCCAAGGCGGGGAATTCGAATTTTTGGTTTGGTGGATGGCCATGGTTGGCAGCAGAGGGCGATGATGTCGCCAGTCCTTATGCAGCGCTCAACCACGGCGGCGTAGCGGGTCGCATGGCAATGGGTTCCGCTGGAAACGTATTGGAAGGGGAGATTGATTTGATTGAGAAATTTGGTTCGATACCCAAAGTAATTTATCTAGCGGCGCTTGCTTATGGTGACAATGATGGTGGCGGAATCGTGGCGCAGTGCCCAGCGGCTTGGTCGGTCGATGACGATTTAACCGTCCCCGAGTATGCTGCGGTGCGCGTGGATTCAATCCGGGATGAGGATGGCGATGGCTATCACGACGGTGGCGCTCCGGTTTTCGAGTCGGAAGTCGATGGTGCGGTGGCAGACGCGAACTATGGCTTGCGGCGATTTTTCATTGATGAACTGGCAGGAGATGCCGCGAGCTTAACGATTCGATTTTCCGCAAATGGAAATCCTTCCAAGGTAGTCAGTGGAGTCGAAGTGATCACAAACTTGAACCGGCGGGAGCGGGCGGTCATTCAAGAAGATCTTGATGGTGTAACCGCGAATTCCGAGACCTATCATCGAGCCTATCCGATGACGCAAACAGCGGGCGCATGGGAACTGACATTGCCGGTTGAGAAGTGCGGGGCCTATCGTGCGACCGTTCGCTATTTCATCGATGGCGAGGGACCATTCTATTTTACGGATCGCGGCATGCGTCGGGATCTTGCAATTGTTGTTTCACCGAAGAGCGCGTTGGATTTGAACATGTATGAAGTAAATCCCGCGATTGTTGAAGCCGTCTCAGACACCAAGGCGGGTCGATCGACCTTTCGGGATCTTTGGATGGAGAATACCGATCGGCCGGATGCGGTGAGTGTGAATCATTTTCAAGACTTAGGAGTCAATATGCTGTGGTTGCAGCCGATTCATCCGGTGGGAGTTGAGGGGCGGGAGGACGATCCATCGAGTGAGTTGCCGTATGATCCTGGTTCGCCGTATGCGGTGAGAGACTATTGGACGCTAGCTCCTTCGCTAGGTGCGGCGGACAGTGAGGCGAGTGCCTTATCCGAGTTTCAGACTGCGGTTGCACAGTTTGATGCGGCGGGTGTCGGAGTGATGATGGATGGCACATTCAACCATTCCGCACCGGATGCGGTGTTGGGGCAGGGGGCTGTGGATTTGTTCAGTTGGGCAAGCGATCCCACATTGGAATTAAGGAATGTTAGGCCGGGATGGTTCTCGAAGGCAGGGAACTATCTGCTGCCCGCGGCGAGTGCTGAAGAGTCAGCAGAGGCGCCCGACCGCTCGGATTTCGGCAAGTGGTCGGACGTCCGGGATCTCTATTTTGGGAACTACGACAGCTTGGTGAAATACGCATCTGCGTCCCACCGCGAGGAGTTCTTGTTGGAGCGGGATGACGTGGAGATTCTTTCTGCGGAGACGCGTGAGTTGTGGGAATACTTCGCCTACTATCCGACTTATTGGTTGGAGAGAACTGGCCATCCCGTTGGAACCGCCGCGAATCAGTCAGCTCGGGGAATTGATGGTTTGCGCTGTGATTTCGCGCAGGGATTGCCTTCGGATTTCTGGGAGTATTGCATCAACAAAACTCGTTCGGTGAAGTGGAATTTTATTTTCATGGCGGAGTCGTTGGATGGCTATCGTGAAGTTGCGGGTTCCAAGCGTCACGGCGTGGGATACCGCTCCGCGCGTCAATTTGATGTTCTCAACGAAAACATCGTGTTCCATTGGCGCGATACACATTTTGGTTACCCGGCGAATGGACAAGGTTCCGGCAGGCAGGGAGATCGTTCGACAGGAACAACGATGAATGCCTATAAGGATCGGCGGGAAGCTTATGAAGGGGTTGTTTTGTTGAATAACCTCACTTCCCATGACGAGGTGTTTCCGTCGAATGATGCATACGCGATGGTGCAAGCCTATGCACAGTTGGGGGCGTTGGATGGGATTCCCATGTTGATGTATGGCCAAGAAGCCGCGGCGCAGAATGACTTCGCAAGTTACGGTTTTTCCGGTATTGCGGATTCCTCGCGGAACTGGACGCGGTACGAGTCAAACTTTGGCAAGACGATTCCGAATTTCAAGCGGTGGAATTCCATGTCGAAGGTATGGTTAAACCGCGATGAAGTGGTGGAGGGACTTTACGGGAGAATCAATCGTGCGCGGTTGGCAAATCCAGCTTTGCGTGGGAAGGGCGAGTATGTGTTGGCGCGGATGGAAGGACTCGGTATTGATCCCGGGATTTTCGCGGTTGCGAAGTTTGAGCGAGCCGGAGTGTCGGCCTCGGTGCAAAACGTGGTGTTTGCTTTTGCAAATTCGGACTACTCTGCAGGTGCGAGTCGGTCGGGTGTGTTTGATTTATCCCCGAGTTTGGCGGGTGGTGCTAACTGGTTTGGCATCGATCCCGAGCGGATGTATAACCTGCGTGATCAATTGGCGGACAATCCGAGTGCGTGGGTTTGGGCCGAAGATCGGAGTGGCGCGGACCTGATTGAAAACGGCTTGAGCGTGAGCTTGAGCGGTGCGGTTGCAGGCATGAATCAGGCAAAGTATTTGCGATTGGTGGATACGAGTGTGCCGGATGTCACGGATCGCGATCGCGATGGAATACCCGATGCGTGGGAACTTGCGAATGGGTTGAATCCTGATGATGCAGGTGATGCGGCAGTGGATTCCGATGGCGATGGGCAAGTGAATCGTGCAGAGTTTCTGGCAGGGACTGATCCGCAAAACGGACGGTCACGCTTCATGGTGCATTCGATTTCCCGTGCTGCTGGGAGAGTCTCCCTGAGTTGGAGCAGTGTGCCGGGGAAGGTATATCAAATTGAAATTTCCGACAATTTAGCGGATTGGGAACTCGCCAATGCGGATGACGGTTTTCCATTGCAGGTGAGCGCTGCGAGTGGCTCGGAGACTTTCGTTGAGCTTTCCCAGAGCGCTGCGGTTGGTGGATTGAAAAAGTTTTTCCGAGTGAGCGTGGTTCCGTAGCTTGGATCGCGGTGCTGTTAGCGAGTGGCTTGCTGCTTTGGCTGATCGGTGAGGAGGTAGTCGGTGATAATCAATCGATGGTCGCTGTGCCGGGTTTCGATGCAGCGGCTATGGATTGGGATGAGATGCTTGCTGGCGTAGAGGTGGTCGATGCGTATGATGGGGAATCGGCTTGGGTAGGTATTTCCCCAAGACGTGCCGGCTTCGTGGAACGAGTCCACGAAGTCGTCCTTGAGTAGATGATAGATTGGGTCCGAGCTTGCAGCGTTGAAGTCGCCGCCGAGCAGGGTTGGCGTGAGGGGGAACTTGGTGGTTTGTTTGAGTTGCGTTAGGATACCGGTGAGTTCCTTGCGCCGGAGAATGCGATTGTTGCGATGTTGTGTCCAAGCGGAAGGGTTCCAGAGCCTGAGGTCCGTGGCGGCAGAGATCAGGTGCACATTGATTGCGACGAGGTCGCCAAAGTTTGGGATCGAGACGCATGCTTGTTGGTTGCGCTGATGTGGCGTGTTGACAGGATTTTTGATCGTCCACCGGCTGACGATGCCGTTCGTGTTATGCGATAGGTGGTGGCCCTGTCCGGCGTGGAGGGTTTGCGAGAGTGCGCGGACTTGATTGGGGTAGGTGTCTTGGAGAAGGACGATGTCCGGGTGCCATGGCACAAGCTCATGTCCGGGGTTGCCGAAGCCGAAGACCGCGCAATTTAAGGTTGCGACGCGGATGAGAGTGGTTGTTTGCTGAGGGAGTGCCGGGCCCGGGAGCAAAGTTTCCGGCTGACGGGCAGTGAGAAGAGTCCGGGATTCCTCGCTGCCGACGAGTGCGGTGACGAGCCATGCGACTGAGAGCCACAGGGAAAATCGTGCGTTAGCGTAATAGAATGCCCCGAGTGATAGAGCGATGCCGATGCCGGACCAAAGCCAGATGGGAAGCACCGTAAAAGCGGCGAGAGGATCCGGTTGGAAGCCAAATGAAAACGCCGTGAACGCGAGAAGCAGCAGCGATGCACGCACACATGCCCATCCGAGGCCTTGGCTGATGGGCATGTGAGAGAGCTTTTAAATTACATCCCGGGGATTCCGAGTCCGCCGGTTAGTTTTTTCATTTCAGCGGCCGCCTTTTCCTTGCCCTTGCTGATCGCTTCTTGGACGCCTTTGAGGACGAGTTCCTCGAGGAATTCCGCATCGGATGGGTCGATGACTGAAGGGTCAATTTTGATGGAAAGAACCTCACCGGCACAGGTGGCGATGACGTTGACCTTGCCGCCTCCGACGGAGGAAGTGACGGTTTGGATGGCGAGTTCTTCTTGTTTAGCAGCGAGCCCGGCTTGCATTTGCTGGGCTTGCTTCATGAGTTTCTGGATGTTCATGGGAGTTGAGGCGAGTTGAGTTGCTTAGGCGAGGACCTTGCCCTCGAATTTTACGAGAGCGGCTTGGATGAGAGGGTCGTTGTGGAAGGTGTCGTCGATGACCGGTGCGGCCTGCGCTGCGGGTGCGGGTGCGGGAGCGCTGGGTTGGGGAGCTTCTTTCTGCTGAGGAGGAGCTTCTGGCGGCGTTTCAATTTCGCAGATGTCTGGAGCGGCGGCGATGAGAGAGTCAAATAAGGCTTCTCCGGTGGCCGCTTTGGATCTCTGTGGCGGGGCTTGTTGGGGTGTGGGCTCGGGCTTTGGCTCGGGCTTTGGCTGATCTTCGAGGATGAGAGGCGGCTCGGGTTCCGGGCTAGGCTCGGGACTGAGGATCGCGGTGGGTTCTGGGTCCGGTTCTGGAGTCAGTGCCACCGGTGTCGGCTCGGCGATCGGCGGAGGAGTGGGCGCGGCTTGCGCAGGTGGCGCGGCTTGAGCAGGTGGGGCGATGCTTGGAGCTTCAGGGAGCAAGTCAGCGCCACGGGTGAGGACTTTAATCACATCGGTGATGCGAACCTCGCCGAGGGATTGGATGGCCTTGATGACCCCGAGTTCGAAGTGGAGGCGCTTGTTGGTGGCCCATTTCATGCGGCCTTCCGTTTCTGCGAAAACGTCGATGGCGGCGAGAATCCGGTCGGGTGCATACTCATTTGCTGCGTCGAGCAGGGCGGTCCAGAGCTGTTGGGGAATGCCGTCGCCATCTGCGGATGGGTCGAGTTTTGCGACGAGGAGCGCTCGGAGGCAGCCGATGAGTTCGCCGAGGAGTTGTGAGAGTTCGCGGCCGCTTTCCGCTTCTTTTTGAATGAGTGAGAGAGCGGCGGGATTGTTGCGGGCGAGGAGCGTTTGAGTGAGAGCCGCGACTTTTTCGCGTGACGTGAAGCCGAAGACGTCGAGAACGTTGGTTTCGTGGATGGTTTGGCCGCAGAAAGAAACCAATTGATCGAGCATCGACTGCGCGTCACGCATGCCTCCGTCAGCGCCTTTCGCGATTGCCCAGGCTGCGGTTTCGTCGAGCGAAACCCCTTCCTCGCTGGCGATGTGGAGAAGATGCTTGGCGATGGTTTCCGTGGGGATCGGCCGGAGATCGAAGCGCTGGCAGCGTGAGAGAATGGTGGGTAGAATCTTGTTCGCCTCCGTCGTTGCGAAGATAAACTTCACGTGAGGCGGTGGTTCTTCGAGAGTCTTCAGGAGCGCGTTGAAGGCGGCGTTCGAGAGCATGTGGACCTCGTCGATGTAGAAAATTTTAAATTGTCCGCGAGCTGGGGCGAAGCGGACTGATTCCCGGAGGTCGCGGACTTGTTCGACGCCATTGTTCGAAGCACCGTCGATTTCTAGGACGTCGAGTGAGCGGCCCTCGGCGATTTCGATGCAGACGTCCTCATCCGGGTCAAAATCGGCGCTTGGGCCATTGGTGCAATTGAGCGCTTTGGCGAAAATGCGGGCGGTTGAGGTCTTGCCGGTGCCACGCGGGCCGACGAACAAGTAAGCGTGCGCCAAACGTTTTTGCAGGATGGCGTTGCGGAGGGTTCTCACGACGTGGTCCTGTCCGAGGACATCGTCGAAAGTTTTGGGGCGGTATTTGCGGGCGAAGACCTGATAACTCACGAGGGGGAGTGTAGGGATGTGAGCGGGTTTGTCATGGCTGAGTTTTGTGGAATTTCAAAAAGTTTGAAAAAGGGGATGGGTGAGCATTGAAGGAATTCGAGTTGCTGTTTAGAGTCAGCGCGTATGGAGCAACGAAAAAACCCGAAGAACCGCCGTGTGAAAGGCTTTCCGTGGATGCGGATTGGAGGATTCTTGCTCATGCTGGGCTTGATTGGGCTCGGTTTCAGCGGATTTCCAGGCAAGGTGAAGCGTGGCTTGAAAGAGATTTTTCAAAAGCCGTCGGGCGATTCTGCCGCCGCCTCAGCTGAACTCGTCCGCGAGGCCGAGGCGCGCGTTCGGGCGGAGCTTGCCGCGCAGCACGAGCGCGAGTTGGCCGCCGTTCACAAGGCCTTGGCTGAGTCAGAGAAGCGGGTGGCCGAGGCCGAGGAGCGCTTGGAGGTGCCGGAATTGCTGGAGCAGGGGACGATCACCGATGTCCGGAAACTGCGTTCAGGCATCCCATTCAAGACCGAGGTGAAGATGGCCAAGGGAGGAATCGCCTCCGTGGAGCGGGAGGATCCAGAGAGCTACACCGCGAGTTACCAGCTCACCTTGCGAGTTCCGGAGGCCGCGAAGACTTTGGCAGAGCTCGAGTCCACAAGTCCCGGGATTTCGGAAATTCTGCCAGGTCTGGGCGCTTTGCTGGAGCAGGCGACGGTGTCCAGTTGGTATCGTAAATTGTATGAAAACAAGGTTTCGCGGATTCGGCGCGATGCGAATTCCCTGAGTGAGTTGCTGACCAAGCACAACGTTTACGATTGTGAGACGATTCTTCATTTCTCGGGTGAGGGCGGTCGGAAAGTGTTTTTTATGCAA
>JBILPN010000113.1:0-8624 GCA_044373865.1 Luteolibacter sp.
ACCTGCACCGACGGGTTTTCGCAGAGTTTGATGAAATGATAGGCGTCCTTCGCGACCGCCGTGGCGAAGCGGGCGGTGAGCGTCGATTGGCCTTCGCTGAACGGGATTTCGATCGCTTCCATCAGTTCCTCGGGCGTGAAATTTCCGGATTTCTCCGAGCGCCGCAGTTCGACCCGCAAGCTACCGGCCTGCCCGGCGGAGACTTCGAACGAAACGCCAGGCTGCGTGCCGGCGGTCAGCGGGACCAGCATCGCCCAATTGTTGTCGAGGCTGACCCACGCATGGTTGGCTTTCAGCTCGGAGAGGATCAACCGCGAACTGGCGCTGGCGGTCGCCCGGGTGGCGAGATCGGCGGGATCTGTCAGAATTTTTCCCGGTAGAAACTGGCCGTCGCGCTGGAGCCGGAGCTGGAGTTCGTGCAAGCGTTCGGCGGATGATAGATCCGCCGGCAGGCAACCCTGTTCCAGGCACAGCGCGGCGGCGGTGCCGACGGCCTGCCCGCCCGCCGCGCAGGTGGCCATCACCCGGGTGGAGCCGAAGGCGACGTGGGTCGCGCTGATGATGCGTCCGGCGAGCAGCAGGTTCTTGATATTACGGCTGTAGTAGCAGCGCCATGGGATGCCATAGACGCCTTTGGAATGCCACTGTGTGCAACCGTTCTTTTCCGAGTAGATGCCATCTGCCGGATGGAGGTCCACCGCCCATCCGCCATGGGTCACCACGTCGTCAAACTCGGTTTGCTCCACCACATCTTGCTGGCGGATGATGCAGTCGCCTTCGAAGCGGCGGCTCTCGCGCTTGCCCGGGACATGGCCGACCCATTCGAGCGTCATGGTTTCCGCTTCAGGGAAATTTCCCGAGTTCTTGATGTAGTCCCACACGCCATAGACGACCTTCCACAGCTCCCACTTGATTTCCTCCGTCTGGTGGATGGTGTCGAGGCGGCCGCCGTATTCGATCCACCAGAAATTGCAGCCCTGCATGTTGGTGTTGAACTGCCGGTAGCGCGGGATTTTCGTGATGTCCTTCAAGGCCCAGCTTGGAGCCACGAACTTCACAGGCACGCCAACGTCCTTGGTCGAGAAATACATCGAGTGACCTAACAATTGTCCGTATTCCGCATCCGGCGCGAAGCCCTCGCCGAATTCCTCTTTCGACTCCGCACCCATCCGGAAGGCCGCACCGGCCATGAAACCGACAAGCCCGTCGCCGGACGCATCGCAGAACAAGGGTGCGCGCAGCACGTAGCGGGTGGAATTCTGCGGACAAAACGCATGCACTGCGGAGATCGTGTCCGGGTCGCTTTTATCAAGCTCATAGGCGGCGGTGTTGAGCAGCAGCGTGAGGTTTTCCTCCTCGCGGCATTTTTCCAACAAAATTGTATCAAAGATCAAACCGTTGCCCTGGCGGTTTCGATAGAGATTTTCCTCAAGGATCTCGTTGAGAATTCCGCCTTCGCGTGACCAGCGGTTGTTATTTCCCATGTGCGAAGTCGCGCCGAGGACCCAGAGTCGGACCTCGCTGGAAGCGTTGCCGCCGAGAACCGGACGGTCCTGGATAAGCACGGTTTTCACCCCGTGGCGGGCTGAGGAAATGGCGGCACAGACTCCGGATAGGCCGCCGCCGACGACGATGAGGCCGGCGTCGATCTCGACGAGATTCAGGGAGCGTTTGTTAGCAGGTGCATCGATTAACATGGGTAAAATCAGGTTGGAGTGTGGCGCGGACGATGGATGCCACCGACCCAGAGGAGAATCAGGGCGAGCGGATGGAGGAAGGCCATGGCGAGGAACCAAGGTTCGTAGCCTTTACCCTGAACCGCTTCAATGAGCGGTCCGAAAAGCGTCTTGAAGCCTTGGTCAAGGAATCCGGCTGGCTTGGTGGATGGCCCGGAAACCATCGCGGCGACAATCATGTTCATCGCGATGCCACCAAGCGTGCTGCCCGCGGCGACCACGCTGAAGACGGTGCCGATCGAGTGTTTTGGCACGACGTCCACCACGATCGCGCTGATGTTGATCAACCAAGCGAGAGAGGCGAACACGGTCACTGCGGTGAGAGTCATCATCATCGGTAGGCCGGCGGCCTTTGCGATGAATGGCGACAGCGGCATCAGACACGCGGCCCCGAGCATGACCCACAGACGGGCGTTCACCGGGCTGTGGCCTTTTTTGACTAACAAGCCTGAAAGCCAGCCACCCGCCAGCGAGCCGACTCCAGCGGCGGCGTAAACAATCCATGTGATCGTGAGCGCGCCCTGATCCATCGCACGGTCGGCACTCAGGTATTTGGCAAACCAAAACTGGTAGAAATACCAAACGGGATCGGTGATCAAGCGGCCAAACAAAAGCAGCCATAGTGGGCGGAAGCTTAGCACCTTGCCCCAACTCCAGCCTTTTTCACCCTCGATTGTCGGTGCCTCGCCATCCTCGATCAACTCGAGCTCTTCAGGCGCCAGCAGCTTGCTTTCCCGGGGTTTACGATAGAAAATCAACCATGGGATGAGCCAGATGAAACCGACGAAGCCAGTGATTAGAAAACTCATGCGCCAGCCTGTGCCGTGTTGGAATACGGATTCGATGAAGGGTAACTTCGCGGCGTAGTCGAAGCCTGCGAGGCGGATCACAATGTAGGGTGCGATGGTCGCGCCGATGGTGGCGCCCATCGTGTACATCCCGATCGCCAGTGCGCGCTCGCGTGCGGGAAACCACTCGGAAACAGCCTTCGAGGCCGCCGGCCAGATGCCAGCCTCCCCGAGGCCTAACATGAATCGGCATGCCCCCATCGAGCGCACACCCTGAGCCCAAGCCGTGACGATGTTTGCCAGCGACCAAAAGATAACAAAGGCCGCGGTGCCGGTGCGGGTTCCGAGACGATCCACCAATTTGCCTGAGATCAGATAGGCAACGGTGTAGGCGACGAGGAACAGGTTGACGATATTCGCATACTCGCGGTCGTCCATTTCCAGGTCCGCCTGAATGGTCGGGGCGAGGACGGACAGTGTTTGGCGGTCCACGTAGTTTAGAACTGCTGCTAGGAAAACTAGAACAACAATCCACCAGCGTAAATTTCGGACGGTCATGATTAGGGCGCTTTTTTGTTACGGAGATCGAATTCTAAATAGGCGAGACTCAAGCACCAGGCAGCACCGTAGTTTACCCAGCCTTCGGCATGGCGATAGGTGCCATCGGGATTGAAAGGAAACATCTCGCTGCCGGGTGCAGAGGAAATCGAACTGCGGCAGAGTTCAAGCCTGGCACAGACGTTGTCTTTGTATGACTGCGGCCAGCCGCGCTCGATCCACGGGAAGCCCATCTCGGGTTTGTTCGGGGCGGCGGCGAGCCGCGGGTTGCGGCCGAACACGGCATCGATGTGAGAGACTGCGATTTCCTGCATGCGGGATTTCAAGGACGGATCGTCGATCACCCATGAGGCGGCGAGAGCGATTCCCGGCGTGGCAAGCCAGTTGCCAACATCGTTGAGTTTCGGGATTGTCCAGTGTTCGCCATCATCGAAACGGCGGATGTCCCAAAGATTGGAGGAGCGCTTGGCGGCAACTTCTGCCCATGCGGTGATTTTTTCCTTCAATGCGGCAGGGGCTTTTTCCGGATAATTCTGCAGCAGCCAGACGAGGCTCGGAATGGTTCGGTGCTCGCTCATCCGGTGGCCCTTGGTGGTGCGCGGGTCGTTCCAGTCGAGATTCTTTACGATCCAATCCGCCTGGTTGACCGCGGCAGTTAGGTAGCGCTCGGGATCGGCTAGGCCGTCGCGTTTGGCGATCTCGTGCATCAGCAGGTTCGGCACAATCGAATGTCCGGGCGCATGGCGTCCTTTGTAGGGATGGAGCAAGCCACCCATCGGATTGTCACCGGTTACCTCATCGACGGCTAGATAGGTGGTGGTATCCCACCATTTTCCAATTTCAAGGGAGGGTGCCCAATTTTGTTCGCAGAAATCACGGCATTTTTCGTAGAACGACTGCGGCAGCCATTGCTTCAACGTTGGCCATGCCCAAACGACATAGGCGACTTGCTCGACGGTTTGTGAATGGATCTGGCGCGGGTCCGGGTCCTTGCTAGGGTCCTTGGTTGCCGGGTTGACGAGATAGAATCCCGCGCCCCAGTGGATGAGTTTGACCAAGTCCGGCGCGTCGGCTGCGGGGGCTTCAATTTCGGTGAAATACTTCCTCACCGAGTCCATCACGCCTTGGCTGCATGGGTTCTTAGCATCAAACTTAAACTCGGGATCCAACACTCGCTTTTTGTCAGCCTCCCAGTCGATCTGCCTTGGCATTGCGGCGATTCGTGCGGGATCCGCGCGATGGAGCATCACCAGCGCCGGCAGGATCGCATCATAGTAAGTGCCATCTCGCCATGGGCAACCGCCGAAAGCGCTCGGGTGAGTCCCTAGCACCGACCGTGAATCGATTAGGAAATCCACGGCGGTTTGCCAGTAGAGGTTTTTGAATAGATTCGGTTGGATTAAAAAGGGATCGCTGATGCTAGGTTTGAGCGAGTCCCCTTGGACTTCGATCACATATTCCCCGGCAGGTGAGTCAAATGCCGAAAAATCGCCGATGTTGCCGCGGATCACCGAGCGAAACAAGGCGTCGCCACCGGCGGTAGGCCGGATGATAAACTCAGTTTCATCTGGGGATCGTGGAGCGGTGAAGCGTTTGGGTCGCCCGGACTCATAGCCGATCTGATTCACTGCGATCGGATGTGAATCGAGGATCAGCGCTGGTTTCGCCGGGTTGGTGTTGGTTTCTGCAATCGCAAGGCTCGCCCATGGCAGCAGCCAGAGCAGAGGGGCTGTGGCATGGATTGAGTTGAAGCGAGCAGCAAGGTTTCGAAACATTTCAAGCATCATGCATCGGACGCCCGGCCATGTCAGTCATAACCACTTGCACGATTCGGACAAGGTCTTATACATTTAGTGCTCTGGAATGAGGGAACCTTGCAAGAGGGGTATCCAATACACGCTGGAGTTGAGCCGCTGCGGATCAATGAGTGAGTTTGGATGGCTGGGAGCTTTGTTTCGGCTGCCACTCGTTCTGCCAGCGGATCACAGGTTGGTTTCCTTCGAAGTGCAAAGGCAGCCAGATGTATCCCGCATGGATTGGGTCCTTGGGTTTCCAGATATCGAACATCGCGATCCATGCATCCTTGTCCCACGGTGAAGGCATCACAAAGGTGCTTTGTCCGCCAAAGGTTTTTTCCGGTCCAAGCTTGTTGTGCGGGTTGATGCCGTGGCAGGGATTGCCAAGTGATTGATAGGGGCCAGCAAGTTGGTCTGCCACGAACATCAGCGCTGGGTTTGGGTCCCAACCGGTGCTGCCGGATGCAAGAAGATAGATTCTACCGTTGCGGCGGAAAAGTGCAGGCGCTTCTGCGGAGCGAGTGATGCCCTCCATCAGTGTGTAGTCACCGGCTGGGCGTAGCCCGTCATCGGATAGGCGGCCGAGAACCATGAGTTTGTCGGGTTTGCGCACAGCGATATGATAGGCTGCACCGTCGTCATCTTGAAAAATCGCGAAGTCGCCGGAACCTGAAGGGCTCCCCGCTCCGGTGAACTTGCCCTGGTAGGTGAAAGGGCCCAAGGGCTCGCTGGAATTCGCGACACCCACGTAAGCGACCTCGGTGCCGACCATCCCGCCAGCCGCACCGGGTGGGTAAAGTTTGAAATACATGACAAATTTTTTGGTGGCAGGATTGAAGATGACTTTCGGGCGATCGAGAATTCCGGCATCCGCGACCTCGGGGTGCTGGCCCTCAGCGGTGACGGAAAATACCAGTCCGGAATTTTCCCAATTCAACAAGTCGCTGCTGACATAGCAGCGCACTCCCGCCTCGTTTTTTTCCGATTCCGTCTTGCCTGCAATCTTATGTGAGCCATACCAGTAGTATTTCCCAGCGTGCTTGAGGATACAGTAACCATGAGCATTGATGTGAGTTCCCACCGTGTCCGGCCATGGCTGGCCCGGTTGGAATGTAGAATGTCTGGCTTGATCGGCCGAGTGGCCGATTCCAGAAAAGGTCAATCCAATCATCGCCAAGAGGCCACATGCCGTCCATTGCTTGAAGCTGCGTTTGCTCATTTTCATCGTTGTTGGAAACAAATGGCAGCCTGCGACGGAGTTGTCAGCGAGTTTGAGTTGTCTGATTTATACATGATGTTGCACATTTTGATCATCAGGTTGACTCGAAGGTCAATGAGTGCATTGTGGGCAAAACCCAATGTTGCATGATCTATCGAAATTGGCTTAATCTCAAACTCCACCTGCTCTGGTGTCACAATCGACACGTGGCAAAGGGGACGCAAATCACGGGGCCGACGCTTCGTTTCACTCAGTTCACCAACAGCGCTGCATGGTTGGTGCGTGAGGGGTGGGCGCAAGTTGAGCACGACGGGCAATGTCACCGGGCGCATCCAGGCCAGTGGCTGATCGTCAAGCCCGGACCTCGTGTTCAGACGTTTTCGCATGATGCCAGGATGCTCTCAATTGCCTTCGATGCGCGCTGGCCGGATGGCACCCATCTCTATCAGGATGGTTTGAGCGTGGTGCTCGAAGCCTCAGACGCGCCTTTGTTGGAGCAGAAGATCCGGCCGATTCTCAGTGCGGTCATGGAGATTGCGCCGGGCACTTGGGATCTTCGCGAGCATCGTGCGGACTTGGCGTGTTATCTGCGTTTGGAGCAGTTTTTGTGCGATTGGTTGTCGGCGCTTTCTGCGGTCCTCGAAGTGCGTGGAATTCGGCACTCCGGGCACTTTGGCATTGATGAGCGGGTTCGCATGGCGGTGGACCTGTTGCACGCACGAGATCTTGCCGAGCCCCTGGCGCTGGAGGAGTTGGCCGCCGCAGTTCACATCAGCCCGAACCATTTGATCCGCTTGTTCCGGAAGGATCTTCAGTCCACCCCCCATCAATTCTGGGATCGCCTTCGCATTGAGCAGGTCCAAGATCGACTGCGGCAGCCGGACATTCGCATCAAGGAAGTTGCCATTGACCTCGGGTTCAAGCACCTTTCGCACTTTTCCAAATGGTTCAAGCGTCATACAGGCTGCTCTCCGCAGGCGGCGCGTGAACGCGGACCTTCTGAGGTTTAAGGCAAAAGAGCACGGAATTGCTCGGTGCTTCCTACGGATTTTGGGTTATGAGAACTCCACTAAAATGAAAAATTAGCACGAGATAATTTTTGGATTGACGTGATTTCTGTGTGAGTTCAAAGTTTCACGGCGATTGCGTGATTGAGAGTGTTCAAATTGCGCATTGATCAAAAAAACACCACCATGAGTGAAGCAACGGCTCAGCAAAGGGACCGCGACAAGAGCGGTTACAATCGTTTTCTCCTGCTAGTTTCAGGCTTGGGAGGCTTGCTCTATGGGATTGATATTGGGATTATTGATCCCGCTCTTGGCTATTTGGGGCGGACGATGTCGATGACAGAAGAGAACAAGTCCGTGATTGTTGCGGCGGTTTTAGGCGGTTCAATGTTTGCCTCTGTGATTGCCGGATTCTTTGCAGATTTATGGGGTAGGAAGATCATGATGATTCTTAGTGCGGTGATGTTCATCGCCAGTGTCGGCATCATTTTCACATCACAGACCTACATCCCCTTGTTGCTAGGCCGGATCTTGCAAGGCATGAGCGGAGGAGTGATTGCCGTGGTGGTGCCGCTGTATTTGGCCGAGTGCTTGCGTGCGGACACTCGCGGGCGCGGGACGTCGATTTTCCAGTTCATGTTGACGCTCGGCATCGTGGTTGCCGCGTTTGTTGGTGACCACTACACGAAGAATGCGGAGGCGGCCATTGCGCTTGCAGCAGGAGATTCCGCAGCCGTGGTGGCAGCGGCAGACCATGCATGGCGCGGGATGTTCCTGTCAGTCATTTATCCAGGGATTTTATTTTTGGTGGGAGGGTTTTTCATCTCCGAGTCGCCCCGCTGGCTCTACCGGAAAGGGCGCAAGGACCAGGCGCGCGCAGCGATGTTGCGTTCAAGAACGCTCGAAGAAACCGATTTGGAGATGGCGGAATTGGCAACTGCGCTGGCTCATGAACACACCAAGCCGAAGGTGAACTTCGTTGAGTCGCTTGGAGAAATTTTCACACAGCGCAAGTATATCATCCCGTTCGTCATTGCTTGTGTGATTCTCGGTGCGAACCAAGCGACAGGGATCAATTCGATTCTAGGATTCATGACAACGATCCTACAGCAAGCGGGTCTTGCTGCCGAAGCTGCCTCGCAGAGCGGGCTGTGGATTAAGGTTCTCAACTGTGTCATGACGGTTGTCGCGGTGATGTTGGTGGATAAAAAAGGCCGCAAGTTCCTGCTCAAGCTCGGAACTGGCGGGATCATCATTTCCTTGCTGGCAGCATCTGCGGTGTTTTACTCCTTCGAATCCAAGCGGGTCGATGTCGCGGACCAAGTGCGGACGATGGTGGTGGACGAGACTCTTGGATTTGAGCTGACGGCAGACCAGTTTCCGAATGTGGTTGAAAAAGGCCAAGCGCTTCAATTGTCGGTTTTGTATTCATACGGCGCACAGCAGGGGATCGCCGTGGCACTGAGCAATGATCCAAACAGCCGGAGGATCGAGGTGGTCAGACCAGAAGCCGGGGACTC
>JBILPN010000114.1:0-8579 GCA_044373865.1 Luteolibacter sp.
AGTCGGCTTCGACTGGCCGGATGAAGCGGGCGTGCTCGCCAAAATCCGCGAAGAATTGACCGAGCTGGAAGCCGCGAACCAAGCCGGCTCGCCAGCAGAAATCGCGGAGGAAATGGGCGATCTTTTATTCTCGATGGTCAATCTCGCTCGCTTCCGAAAAATCGATCCAGAAGTGCTCATGGCCGCCGCCAACCGGAAGTTTGAAGATCGCTTCGGCACCATGGAACAGATTCTAGCAAGCTCAGGCCTCAGCCTAGAATCCGCAGACACCCAACAAATGGATGCGGCATGGGAAAAAGCCAAAACCCAGTCTCGCAAGGCCGGAACGGGACACCCGCACTCACCCGCCGCTCGATAGATAGGATTGATCGGCTTCCAACAACCATTCGTTGCAAGCCACCGCCGCCTTCACCCCTTCCGCTGCCGCGACGATGGCCATTTGAATGTCCTTTGGCGCATTGCCCGCAACGAACAGCCCCTGGACCGAAGTTTCTCCCGCAGCTCCAATTTTCAGTCGTCCGCTAGAGTGCTCGATCAAACAGCCCATCCGCTTGGCTAGCGGCACGGACTCTGCCTCATGTGGTGAAAAAAACAGGGCGTCGCAAGGGTGACGGCTTCCACTTTCCATCACCAACTCACGCAGCTCCGCGCCGTCTCCCCGCAAGGAATGAATCCCCCCCTCGACCACCACAACGCCTGCCGAACGCAAACGCGCTTGCAGTGCAGGATTGCTGATTTTTCCTCCATGCGTGAACAAGGTTAGCTGCTTGCTCCACAGCCGAAGCAACACCACCAAGCGCACGCTATCAGCACGATCACCCAGGACTCCCAAGCGCTTTCCTCGGTGCTCCCATGCATCGCAATACGGACAATGATGAAGCGAAACCCCGTAAAATTCATGAACACCGGGAATTTCAGGCAATACATCAACCAGCCCGGTCGCCAACATCACGGACCGCGCCAAAAAACCCCGCCCACTGTCAGATTCCACCAAAAAACCAATTCCCTCACGCTCAACCCTCCCCACCACGATCTGCATTAACTCCACCGATTGATACTTGCTGAGTTGCTCACGCGCACGCACAAGAAACTCGATCGGAGAAACTCCATCCTCCCCGAGAAAGCCATGCATGGCATGCGAAGATGCATTTCTTGGCTCACTCGCATCACACACCAGAACCCGCCGACCGCACCTACCTAACAATAGCGCAGCACTCAAGCCTGCTGGCCCGCCACCGATGACAATCACGTCATAAGAACCTTCATGTTTTTCAGATTTTCGGTTTGAATGATTCACATCTAACTTTCTTCTGATGGATCGATTCAATGATGCCGACAATCACAGGCGGAATCTTGAAGATAGGTGACGTCAAAAATTTCAGCTTCAAGATCCCGCAAACGTTTTGCAGCCTGATCTTCCTCTTCTCTCAAAGAACTCAAAGCTTCAGATTCTTGAACATAGCCGACTCGCCGGGCCAAGCTCGCGGCAATGCCATACCCCGCCACACCATATTGGCCAATCCGGATGCAGTGCGCCAGAATCATCAAATCCCTCGTCGCCGCATCGTCGATCCTCGCCACATGAAAGGCCCCGCCGCGAACCAAGCCCTCAATCACCCTGCAATGATCCGTCCCCGGTGATAGATCGTGACACCGGAAAATCACCAAGAGCTGAACCTTCCGTCGATAGGTCCGGTAAGACTGGCACGCAACCAACTCCTTGAGCACCGGATGAGTTGCGGAATCCGCAAGAATCGGCAAAGAACTCGCAAGTTGCTTTTCCATGCTGTAAAGATCCCTCAATTGATCAAATAACAACTTGCTTGGGGAATTGATTCCAATTTCCCGAGCTTTAACCAACGACATGGATGAACTGAAACAGGGGCCAGAAATAAGTGTTGGGTTCATTTAGGTTTTTTAACGATTACATTCCACACTTCGTATCATCACACAAATGTATAGCTAGCATTCATGCATCGCAGGCAACACCGCCGGTTGTAAAGCAAAACAGTTTTCCAGCCAAAATTTATCTCAGTTGGGAGAAATCATCCAATGATGATCAAACAAATAGGGGGGCTTGCACTAACACTCCTGAAAAAGTCTTTCACGTCACTGATTCGATTCGTCGGTAGCATGCCGAACCTTGCAACGAAACCGTGCAAACGGTCTATCGGTGAAATCACTAGATCCCTGTTAATAAATTTACCTAGTCGATTCAGACCACCGTTCAACGCCCATGCACACCGCGAAACCCATCGCAGCGCCCGCCGCCCCGCCGCAGCATTGCATGAAAGAACAGAGCGCGGCACCCCTTCCGGACTGAAGGGGCAGCCGCGCCAATTCGCATCGCCGGAGATCACGCGTGGGCGGCGGCCTCATTCACACCCGACCGAAACATGCCGCCGGTCGCGATTTTTGTGATCAAGGCATCCGCAGCACCTTCTTCCTTGAGCGTCCGGTCCAGAATATCCGCGTCATCGCTGAAGCCCAGACTGCTGGCAAACGCCTTGGCTGCGCCGTATCCTGCGATTTCATAGTGCTCGATGCGGTTGCCAGACGCGATCAACACCGCGTCGCGCACATCGCCGGGCACGGTGTTTGTTAGGTGCCTTTTCGCCTCTTCCAAAAGGCCTTTCATTGCCTCACAGGTGACGGCCTCGCGCGAAATTCCATGCTTGTCCGTGATCTCGCTCAGCCGCCTAACGTGATCGTTGGTTTCCTTGAGGTGATCGCTGAACGCCTCGCGCAGATCCGTGTTGTTTGCATGAGCCACCATCTGCGGCAGCATGCTTAGCAACTGAGTTTCCGCGCTGTATAAATCGCGAATTTGGTCATAGTATAGCTCTTCTAGGTTCGTAATCATCGTGGTATCGGTTGCAGTTTTAAACTCGTCTCACCGGAGTGGTGGGCGACTGAGGGAAACGCAGCAATCATGCCACGGCCCGGACAGCTTAGAACCAATGAACGAAGAGACCGACGGGGAAATTCCGCCGTGCATCCTGCAAGCCCGTCACTCGACCTGCATCATGCCAAGAGCCCATGCCGGGCGCTCGGCGACGAACTCGACGGCAGCGCCCGTGAGCGGATGCGTGAACTTGAGCTTCCATGCGTGAAGTTGCAGCGGAGGATCACTTGGTGTGAGCGTCTGCGTGTCGCCCTTTTCTTGATTCGCCAAATAGGCCGGATCCCCCAGCACCGGATAGCCCATCTGCCAGAGATGGACACGGATCTGATTGGTGCGCCCGCTGCCCAACTTGGCCTCTAGCAAGCTGCTGCCGTTGGAAAATTTCTCAAGCACCACAAAATCCGTGCGTGCGGGCAAGCCGTCGAGCAAATCCACCCCCCGAGTGCCCAGCACATCCGGCTCCGCTGAGATGGGTGCCTCCGAGAAAAACCGATCTTGCGGCGGGTGGCCGGAAATCATCACGAGATATCGCTTATCCACTTTTCCCTCGATGAACTGGCGCTGCAGCAGGCGGCAAAAATGACGTGTCCGTGCAAACACAACCAGACCTGTGGTATTCGCATCAAGCCGATGCACCGGCCGCGGGTATTTCGGTGCAAACGCTTGATTGAGAATGTATTGGAGAGTATTTCGATGAAACCTTCCGCTCGCATGCATCGGCAGCGGCGCTGGTTTGCGCACGACCAGCAGCGCCTCATCCTCATGCAATACTTGGATCTCAGCAGAAACTGGCGGCTCAAAATCCGGTGGAAAAATTTGGACCACTCGCTCGCCGCCACGCACGATGTGATCTCTGCCACGAACAACACCACCGTAATTCTGAAAACGTCCAGCCGCGCAACGCGACTCCCACTCGGCCGGAGAAACTTGCGGGAAAAGGTCAATCAACACCTCCAACAAGGTGCGACCGTCGTGTGACGCTGGAATGTTGACTGGGCGGCGGTTTTCAGTCGGAACCGAACCCGGCAAGGGGGTGGTCGCGTGCAAAATCGCCGCCTGCGTGCGCGCGATCCGCTCCGCCATGCGTTCTGGCTCGCTCTTGAAACAATGTGGACAACTCAGCCCCTCCACATGGCGCGGGTCCTCCTGATCCGTCGCATTCAACGGGGCCTGACAGGCGAAACAAACGGCATACTCCGACTCTTGCAGACCGGGATCCACTCCCACTCTCTGATCGAATACAAAGCACTCACCCTCGTAATGCGCACCGCCGCACTCCTCAAAATACTTCAAGATGCCACCGTCCAATTGATGAATGTCCCTGAAGCCCTCCATTTCCATGAATGGACCCGCCTTTTCGCAGCGGATTCCCCCAGTGCAAAACATCACCACCGGCTGCTCTTTCAATTCCTCAGGCAGCGCGCGGACCGCACCCGCGAATTCGCGGAAGGTGTTGATGTTCGGAACAATCGCCCCTTTAAACGTACCAAGCTTGACCTCGTAATCATTGCGCGTGTCGAGCAATGTCACTGGCTTCCCCTCATCGAGCCAACGCTTCAACTCCGTCGCTGAAATTTTTGGAGAGGTGTAGTTTGCTGGCCGGATGCTCTCCATGCCGAAGGAAATGATTTCCTTCTTGATCCTTACGAGCATGCGGTTGAAGGGCTGCTTCTCACTGATGCTGATTTTCGGCTCCAAGCCCTCAAGCCCGGGAATTTCACGAAGTTTTCCTAGCAGCAGATCGATCGATTCTGCGGCACCGGCGACAAACAAATTGATGCCTTCCGTGCTGAGCAAAATCGTCCCCTTCAACTCCCAAGCCTTGCAGTGCACAATGAGATCCTCTCTCAGAGCCTTGAGACCGGAGAGCTCGGCGAAACGATACGTGGAAATGTTTGTGACAGCTGACACGGCGAAAAAACAGCATGAAGCCCGGGTCCTTGCCAGTGCAGAAATCAGAAATGATGCGCTTCAACCGAACAAACTCGTCACCGGCAGCCCCTTGTCCGCGATCTTGAAGGGCCGCTTGGTCGGCGACATAATGACCGTGTCGTAGGGCAAACCCAGTGCGTGCGCGATGGTCGCATTGAAATCTTGCACCGTGACCAGTCCATCTTTCACCTTGGCACCGCCGGGGTCGGTGGAGCCATGTTTGATGCCGCCCTTGATGCCGCCCCCTGCAAGAACACAGGAAAATGCACCCGGATGGTGGTCGCGGCCGTTTTGATGCTCCGCCTTGATCTCTGGCGTCCGGCCAAACTCGGTGGCCACCACGACGAGCGTTTCGTCAAGTTTGCCATTCTTGGCGAGGTCCGTGATGAGCGCTGCATACGCTTGGTCAAACTCTTTGCAGCGACCCTCCACCCCCGTGAAATTGTCATAGTGCGTATCCCAGCCACCCAACTGGACCTCGACGAAGCGCACTCCGTTTTCCACCAAGCGGCGGGCCAGCAAACAGCCTTGGGCAAAACGACCCGTGCCGTAAAGATCCCGCGTGGCTTGCGACTCAAGCCGGAGATCGAAGGCTTTGAGGTCCTTTGAGTTCATCAGCGAAATTGCATCGCGGTAAAGCTCCTCATACGCCTTCACATCCGGGTTCGGGTAGCGCTCATGGAACTTGCGGTTCATGCGGTCAGCCAAGGACAAGCGCCGCTCAAAATCTTCCGGGGAAACCTCGCTTGCACGATGGGAATCTTGGAGCCCATCGTCCGGGCTACCAATCGGTGCCGCCGCAAACTTTGCCCCGAGAAATCCTCCTCCTGTGTGATCCGGCGAGCTGTTAACCGCCACAAAACCCGGTAATTCCGGGTGATTCCGCCCGCCCAAGCGGACCACCCAGGAACCCAAGGATGGGTGCTTGATGGTCCCGCGCATGTCGTAGCTGGTGTGCATCATGTAAGCGCCCTGCTCGTGCGCACCTTGGGTCGAATTCATCGAATTCACCACGCAAACTTGGTCCATGACCTCCGCCGTTTTTTTCAGGTAATGCCCGACCATGACACCGTCCGCCTTGCTCGCAATCGCCTCGGTCTTGCCCATGACATCCTTCTTTTTCGGCTTGGGATCGAAGGTGTCGAGGTGACTCATGCCACCCGCCATAAACAGATAAATCACGCTTTTAGCCTTGCCGCCAGTGATCGTCTTTTGGGGTGCGGCACTTGCAAGAGTGTTCCCTAGCATAGGGAATAAATGAACTCCCAAGTAGGCGCGTGCTGCATTTGAGACAAATTGACGGCGTGTTAACTCGTCTGCTTTAAGAAATGGGTTCATGCAAATTTCAGTTAGGTTTTTATTGAAGGAACAAAAATTCCGAGGACATCACGAGGGCTGAGACAATATTTCGGTAACCGGAATCCCCCTGATTCTTCACTTCCTCGAGCATCCAAGACATTTCCTCATCGCTCGGCGTGCGGTTGAGGATCGCAACATACAGGCGGCGGATTTTCTCCTGCGGGGAAGACGCTCCCTCGAGGGTTTTGTAAAGGTGGGCGGAAGGTTGATTCACCAACTCACGCTGCACAAAACCATTCATGAGCGAGAGCACTTGCCCAACGTTCGGCTCGCGGCTCGACGCATCCACCACTTCCCGGTCGGAAGCGCCGAACACATACAGGAAATGCTCACGCGGCGCAGGCGATGGAAGCTCGGAGGCACGCACTTTCGAGTCTCGCGAATACGAATGCACCTCGCTCATCCCCATCATGGAACTTGCCTCACTGGCACTGCCACTCATCCCGCCACCCGTCTTCACCTGGTTGACCAGCTTGGTGAAGTAACCACGAACTTCCTCCTCAGACTCTAGGGCGAGCACCTCCTTGGACAATTGAGTCATGTTTTTCTTGCCCACAAGCACCTGGCGGCGACCCACATAAATCCGGTCATCCAGCGAGCGCATCGGCTTTTTATCCGGGTCTCCGGCCGCGAGAGTGATGAGCGAGTCCCAAATTTGCTCGGACGACAAGCGCTCGATTTTGCGCCCATGGAAATCATCACCTCCCTCAACCGAGGATTCGTTCGGATTGGTGCCAAACTGGAAGGTTTTTGTTAGCAAGAGCACATTTTGAAACGCGCGCAGATCGTAATTCAGATCGATCATGAGTTTGCCAAGATAGCTCACCAGCGCCGGATGATTGGTCTTCTGGGGTTCAATGAATTCGTCCACAGGCTCATAAATCCCCTTGCCCATCACGCGCTTCCACATGCGGTTGGCGATGACGGTGGGAAATTGCTCACCCGTTTTGCTGATAATCCAATCCGCAAATTTTTCACGTCCATCCCCCTCCTCGCGCTTTTCCGACATCCGGACGGTCCGGCCAAATGGCGTGCGTGCGCCGACAAGCGTCCCGGGTGCTGCATCCCGGTATTGGTAATCCGAGGGCAACTCAATCTTGCCCGCGCCCCCACCCTTCAGGGAAAGCCCGTAAATCCGGTCCCACAACACCTGCGCCAATTGGTATTCTTGACCCCGCGCGCTGCGTTCATCGCGCAACTCATCCCAAAGTGGCTTCATATTGGATTGTCCAATGCTCGATTGTCCATGGGTGAACGCCGCAAGCTCATAGAAATCATGACGCTCCGTGGTGCCAAAGGGATCGTCGTGGCACTGGGCACACTCCATGTGCGTGCCAAGAAAAACGCGCATCGTGTTCGATAAATTATCAAGCGGCATCCCACGATCCCGCGTGTAATACCCGACGGCCGCCGATTTCTGATCCCAACCATCTCCCGAACTCGCAATCAGCTGCGACGTGAACTGATCCCACTGCATATTCTCCGCCATGGCCGTGCGCACCCAATGGCGATACGGCTCATTGGTCGCGGTCGTCCCCACTTTTCCATCGGTGATTCTTAGCAAATCGAAAGCCCAATTGGTCATGTGGCTGGACTGCCCTTTCGACGCCATCAAGTAATCCACCAGCGCCTCGCGCTTTTCGGAATCCTCAATTTCAAGAAAGGCCAGAGCCTCCTCAGGAGTCGGAATCCGACCAATGGAAACCAGAAACGCGCGCCGCAGAAAGGTCGCGTCATCCGTCACCTTGGGAACCGGTAGCTTCTGATTGCGGTAAAATGACGCGATGTGCTGGTCAATCTGCAACGCAGCCTTCTTCAAATACGCCTTGTCCTCACGCGGCGCTGGCGCACCCGTCGCTTGGCCAAGCAAGGACCCAACAGACGCCGTCAGGATAACGGTCGTAAAAGTGATGATTCGATTCATGGGATTTTACAGAGTTTGCGTAAACTCGGATCTAAGCCTACGAAACCCGAGAAAAAAATCATTCAAAATTCACAGAAAAATTTCAGCCAAAATCGGCTGATCCGCCTCCGCCCATGACAACGAGTCATAGTTCACCGCAGACACCCATAAAAGCGCCTCATGCTCGATGGCCCTCGGCTCGCCCTGAACGAGCCTGCAGCGGAAGGGCAACAACCGAATCACTCGGTCTCCGTAGTCCCAAATCACCGGACTGAGGGCACGCTCCACCTCAACAAGCACTCCAAGCTCCTCCGCCAACTCGCGGACTAAGGCAGATTCCGGAGTCTCACCAAAATCAACTTTCCCGCCCGGAAACTCCCAACACCCGCCAAGATGCTTCCCTGCCGGCCTAAGACATGCCAAAAACTCCCCTTGTGTATTTTCAATGACACCACAAACCACCTCAATCTCGCCCTTGCT
>JBILPN010000115.1:0-8524 GCA_044373865.1 Luteolibacter sp.
GGATGTGCCGTAACGCAGGTGGCCAATGAGGATTTCACCGCCGAAATCGAAATTCCGTTTCACGCTCTCCGGATCTTTGTGATCCATCAAGCCCTTGCGTGACATTTTAAAGTAGCTCTTGATCTCCTTGCGGAAAATTTCTGCGAGAGCGTCCTTCTCGATGCCCCGACGGCGGCTCACGTAGGGTTGGCCAATTGGCATGTCGATCTTCACGCAGCCGATGCCGGTGCCGTCTTGGCCACGGTTGTGCTGCTTTTCCATCAGCAAAAACAGCTTATTGAGACCCCAGAGGCAGGTGCCGTAGCGGTCGTAGTAATAGGCGAGGGGCTTGCGAAGTCGCACCGCAGCGATCCCGCATTCGTGTTTGAGGAAGTCGCTCATTCGTGGGTCAATCTTGAAATCACTCGCCAGTCACGCAAACCCGGACACCTTCTTCCGGGACCATCCGGCCAAGCACAGAACCGCCTTGGCCCGCCTTGAGCGCCGCCTCGACGTCTGCCTCAGCGACGATGGCCACCCAGCCGATGCCCATGTTGAAGGTGTGGAAACGGTCGTTCGCGTCCACGTGGGAAAGAAGTTTTTCGATGCCGGGCAGCTCCCAACGCGGGATTTCCAAATCGGCACCCATTCCGCGGAAGAGGCGCTCAAGATTTTCAGGAAGTCCGCCGCCTGTGATGTGCGACATCGCCTTGGGCTTCACGCCCGCAGCCTTCAAATCACGCACAACGTCATGGTAAAGTCGGGTTGGCTTGAGCCACTCAAGGAGCTCCGCCTCGCTGACCTCACCGGGAAACTCGTTGAGCACGCGGCGAACGAGCGACCAGCCGTTGGCATGAATGCTGTCCGATGCATAGCCGATGAGGAAATCTCCCACCGCCACGCTCGTCGGATCGACCAAATCTGGCTTCTCCGCGCATCCGATGCAAAACCCGGAAAGTTCGATGATCCCCTCGGGGACGATGCCGGGCATCTCCGCAGTTTCGCCACCGGCGAGGATGCAGTCACAGGCTTCGAGATAGTCTGCCATGCCTGAGATCAGGCGGGTGATTTTTTTCTCATGGAGGGCGGCGATGCCGATGTAGTCGAGAAACAGCAGAGGATCTCCGCCAGTGGTGAGGATGTCGTTCACGCTCATGGCGACGAGGTCCTTGCCGGCGGTTTCCAGCAGATCATGCTCGAGCAGAAGCTCCAGCTTGGTGCCGACGCCATCGCAGCCAGTCACCATCACTGGCTCCTTGTAGCTGCTGAGATCGTAGCAAGCGGCGAAGAGCCCGAAGGCCCCCCAGAGCTTGCGCGTCTGTTGAGTTCTGCGCACGTGAGTGCCGATATCGCCCACGAGAGCAGCCGCTTTACGCGTGTCCACTCCTGCCTGTTGGTAAGTTAGCTTGCCCGCCATAATTCCGCTGGGGGGGTTCTACCAGCCACTTCCCCGGCGTCACGCAGAAAAAACCCGGGGATTCCCTGAATGGCAGGAAATACGCACAACTCGTTGATTGTAAGCTAAATTTTCGTGAATTCCGTTATGCTAAACTTGCGAGAGCTTGGCGAAAAATCGCGCCAAATCCCGATGTCCAGCGGCACGCGCTTGCGAGATGCGGCGCGGGCGCTTAGAAAATGCGGGTCGCCATGCCATTCCGCATCCTCATTTTCACCCTGCTTGGGCTGCTGCCACTCGCCGCGTTTCAACTTCCAAGCGGCACCCGCCAATGCCTTGTCGGCACGGCGGCGGCTTGGGACTCGACTTCGGTCACGCTCCGGCTCTACGAAAAACACGGCAAGGCGTGGACCGCAATCGGCCAGCCATGGCAGGCACGCCTTGGCAGAAATGGGCTGGTTTGGGGGCATGGCATGCACCCGCTTCCCGCCTCCGCCGCCACGAAAAAAGAGGGCGACGGTCGCTCGCCCGCTGGAGTTTTCTCGTTGGGTGGCGCTTGGGGCTACGCCGCGCAGATCCGCAAACACCCGGCCTTGCCCTACCGCCAAGTCACCTCGCGGGATCTCTGGGTGGAAGATCCCAGCTCGCCAGACTACAACCGCAACGTCATTTTAAAACGCGAGCCGAGCGGTGCATGGGAGAAAAAACAGCAGATGAAGCAGGGCGACACCGCTCACTCGCTCAAGCTATTCATCGCACACAACGCGCCACCCAAGGTCATTCCCAACGCGGGTTCGGCGATCTTTTTCCACGTTTGGCGCGGCGGTGGCACGCGCACGACCGCAGGCTGCACGACGATGGAAAAGCCGAAGCTTGAATGGCTTATCTCAAAAATCGACCCCACGCTTCAGCCAGTTTACGTGCTTTTGACTGCGGCGGATTACGAGAAATTCCGCAGTGCATGGCAGCTGCCGTGAGTGGATTCACTCGGCGGTGCTGGCGCGGGCTGGCTTGAGCAGATTCCTGAACTCATCGCTCCAGTCACGGGCTGACGGATGAGTGATGAATTTCTCCAAGTGCGCAAGCATGCGGACGGCAGCGCCATTTTCGTCGCCGTTGCGGAATAGGTCCACCTCCATCTGCCATTGCAGCCTTGGCGCGGTGTCTTCTAGAAATTTTGCATATTGTGGCGACGGCGTGGCACCGCGCTGGCCGCGCCCCTGCCCGTCCCAGAATTGGGCCCGTTGGTTTTCTTGTTGGAGCCGCTTCAACCAGCCCGACCGCAACGAGTCCACCCGGCTGCTGCTGCGGTAGGGCGGCAGCAGGACCTTCTCGTAAATTTCCTCCAAGGCCGTCGGCGACAGCGCCCAGTTTTCCACTTTAATCCCGCTGATTTCAAAAGCGCGCGCAAACACCGAGCCCGTCACCGGTTGGCCGAGGAGCTCTTCCTGTGTGCTCAGGCGCTCAGAATCCCGGAAAATCGAGTCCACGATGTCTTGGGCCTCGCCGGCAAGTTCCGAGCGGTCAGCCTCTTCCGAGGCGGCACGCAGTGTGAGAATCAACCAACGAAGTTGCTGCCGCAGAGCTAGGCGCAGCCCGCCGTCCGAGAGCTTTTCCGCCTCCCGCCGCTTCCAATCCCGGAAGTCTGAGTTTTTCCGGTTCTGGTCCTCGAAATTCACCTTCTCCACACAGTTGAGATAAAGCGTCATGGCCGCGTCATCGCTGCCGATGGCGTTGCGGTAGGCGGAGATGGCGGTGCGAAACTTCGCATCCACGCGCGAATCCACCGTTTCCTGGAGTTTATCAAGGCTGCCCAAAAGCGCCTCGCGGTCGGACTCGGAGAGGGATTGGGCGCAGACGCTGTTGAGGAAAAACGCCGAACTGGCTAGGAGAATGGGCACTCGCATGCTGGCGTGATGCCAAATCCCAAGGCGGTGGCCAAGGATGAAGAAAAATTATTCATCGCCAAGCTGTGAGTGACTCGAGGGTTCGAGGTTTCCGCACTTGGATCTTTGGAAATCTGAGGCATGCTGGTGGGCGTCAACTGTCCCGCATGAATCCAGCTTTTCGAAGATTTCTCGCGCTCGTCGCCGTTTTTATTGTCACGTTTTTTGCAGTCGCCGCCATCCGAAATTGGGTTTCTGGCGGGGATTGGCGCTCGTGGCTCCCCGGTTTTGCCGCTGCCTCCGGGGAGTTTCGGCCGGAGAAATTCACCTTGCCCGAGCGCGCGCCACTTGCCTTGGGTGATGTCGAGCTGCTGTCCCGCTTGAATGATGAATATGCCCGGCTCACTGAGGCGGTCGTCCCATCGGTCGTCAGCATCGACACCACCGGCATCCGCAGCGAACCGCTCATGGATCTGTGGGGCAGAACCCGCATGCGCGACTACCCGACGCAAGGCCAAGGCTCGGGCGTGATCGTCACGCGCGAGGGCCACGTGGTGACGAATCACCACGTCATCGCCGGCCAGCAAAAAATCCAAGTCACGCTCCACGGCGGCAAAAGCTACGCCGCGAACCTCGTCGGCGAGGACTCGCTGCTCGACATCGCGGTGCTGAAAATCGTCTCCAACGACGAGTTCACCCCGCTCAAAATCGGGGATTCCTCGCTGGCGAAGGTCGGGCAAATCGTGATGGCCATTGGCAACCCCTTCGGCCTCGGGGAGACGGTGACGCAGGGGATCATTTCCGCCAAAGAGCGCTCGCTTTCTGACAACCAGCGCGACCTTTTCCAGACGGACGCGGCGATCAACCCGGGAAATTCGGGGGGACCGCTGGTCAATCTGCAAGGGGAGATCATCGGCATCAACGTCGCGATTTTCTCGCCGGACCGTGAGAACCCGGGCTTCCAAGGGGTGGGGTTTTCAATTCCGTCGAATGATGTCAAAGAGACCTTGTTCCAAATTTTGGAGCGTGGGCGGCCAGTGCGTGGCTTCCTTGGCGTCCAGTTGCGCGACCTCAACCCGACGATCCGCACCGCCCTCGGCTACCCGGATGACTTTGGTGCCGTGGTGGCGGTGGTGGTCCCGGGTTCTCCCGCGGAGTCGGCTGGCTTGCAGGGCTGGGACGTGGTGCGGACGGTCAACGGCGAAAAAATTTCCAGCGCGGCGCAATTTCTCAGTCGCATCCAGCGGACTCGCGTGGGTGAGACGGTCAGCTTGGAAATCTGGCGGGACGGTGCGTTGATGCAGCTCCAAGCGAGCATCGCGGAAAGTGGTGCTCCCAGCGCGGCGGGCCAATTTCCTGCGGACCCAGCGGCCTCGGGCAAGACCTTGCAACCGGATGAGGCGCTGCGCAGCCTCGGGGTGCAAGTCCGGGATTTGTCAGTCTCCGAGCGCATGCGCGGATACCGCGGCGTGGTGGTCACGGAGGTCGCAGACCGTGGCTTGGCGCGGAAGTTGCTGAGGTCTGGCGATCTCGTCATCGGGGTCAATAATTCGCGCGTTGGCGGTGCGGATGATTTTGCGCTTTATCTTGCGGCCTCGGCAGGCACGGATGAGACCGTTCTTCACGTCGTCCGCGACGGCCAAATCTTGCGTGTCACGCTTCCGATCCTCACGGCGGATCCGCGCTGAGCGCCGGATGAAATTTTATCTCACCATTCCGCGTTTCCACCTCACTCCATGCAAGGCTCCAAGCTTCCTTATTTTTTCCTCGGTCTCTCTGCGGTCATCGCCGCGGCGGCGCTGGTTCTCTTGATCGTGAAACCCGGCGTGAAGCCAGCTTCGGCACCGCGCCCGCCAGCGGTGGCGACGGAGGCGGAGCGCCCGGAGGCTCCAGCGGCAGGAAAGATCGACTCGCTGAGCAAGCCGCCCGTGCCGGAGGACGCAGCCAGTGTGCTGGCGGACTTGGGCGTGGGCGCGGCTTCGGCAGACCCCGCAGTGTTGGTCGCGCAAATCGCCAATGCCCTTGAAGCAGGAGACTTTGCCAAGGTCGGGCGCTTGGTCGGCAAGGACGCGCTGGACTCGGAAGCCGCCGCTCGGCTCAGGGCGCTTGCCACCACACCTCTGCGCCTCCGCCAGCCGAACGGCGTCCGCGAAGTCGGGGAAATCGAGCTCAACGCGCGCTCACGGTGGGCACTGGAGCTGGACGGCCAGGAACCCGGGCGCGACCAGATTTTTCTCGATCTCCGCCGCCGCAATGGCAAGTGGAGTGTGGAGAAAATCACCTTGCCGCCAGGCCCCGGCGAGGAAATCCCCAAGGCGGTTTTCGCGGATTCCTTGGCGGTGGCGGATGCGTTTCTCCAAGCGGTCCTGAAGCAGGATTTCGAGTTTGCCCGTGATTTCGTCGATTCTTCCACGGTTTCGGACGCGAAAATTGCTGGGCTGTGCATTTTATTCGAGGAGGGCGGCTACCAACTCCGCAAGTCCAAGCCGCTCCGCGCCATGTTCACTCGCGACGATACGGTGGGGTATTTGGTCCATGTTCACACGGCGGATCGGGCGCAGGATGCGGAGTTTTCCATGACGCTGCGGCAACCGCCCCAGCCCTCGAACTGGCGGGTCTCCGAGATCAATCTCAATCAACTCCTCGCAGACTACGCAAAGCGCGTGGCGGGCGGGGATCTTTATTACTCGCCACTGGTGAAAAACCCGGCGGGCGGCGACACGCTCGCGCTTTATTTTGAATTCGACGAGGCGGAGATGAACCCGCGGACACGCCGCCAAATCGAAATTGTTGCGATGATTTTGAAGTCGGATCCCGGCAAGAAAATCACGCTCAGCGGGCACACCGACGCCCTTGGCACCAAGGATTACAATCAGGAACTGTCGGCGCGCAGGGCGGTGGTGGTCCGGGATTTCCTCATCCAGTCGGGCGTGGGTGCGGCGCAAATCGTGACGGCGGCCAAGGGGGATAGCCAGCCGCGCCGCCCAAATCTGACGGAATCCGGAGAGGATAACCCGGAAGGCCGCCGCGCAAACCGGCGGACGGAAATCTACTTGGATTTTTAACAATTTTCACCCCCGCAGCCTCAGGATAAGGGTTCTTGCCAGCACCCTCACCCGCAAGGCTAGAATCACCGCGTATGGAGGACAGCAACGAACCCCGCCTGAAGACCATCGGGTTGCAGGCGTGCCGACAGGTTCTGCACCCGTTGCTCGCACTGGCGGCGGCGGCGTGCTTGCTTGCGGTCATCGGCTGGACTGGGAAGATCACGACTTGGCAGCACTGGGCGACAGCGTTGATCGGGTCGGTGTTTGCAGCGGAGAGGGTGGCCGTGTTTTTCGCAATGAATCCGCGCGGCAAGGAACGGCGGCGCTATGGCCTGCACGCCGGGCTCGCGGCTCTGGTGTTTTTGATCTCGGTGGTGCTGATTTTCACACCGCTCTCAGGGTCGGGCACTTGGTCGCTTGGCTCGCATGCCTTTGTCCAAATTTCCGTGCTGATCTCTGGCTTGGCGTCGATGATTCACCACCAGACGCGCTTCACCGCCCGTGCTTTCCATCCGGGATTGGTGCTGATCGTGTCGTTTTTGTTCATCATTCTGGTGGGCACCTTGCTGCTGAAAATGCCGCGCTGCACCGTGCCGGGCCAAGTTTGCTCGTGGCTTGACGCGGCATTCACCAGCACCAGCGCGGTCTGTGTGACTGGCTTGGCGGTGCAAAATACGGCGACGTTTTTTACGCTGACCGGGCAGATCGTGATTCTGCTGCTCATCCAAGTGGGTGGGCTTGGGATCATGACGCTGACTTTTTTCGCCGCAGTGGTGCTATTTGAAGGTCTCTCGCTGCACGACCGCCTGCTGCTTGGGAAAATGCTCCAAGAGAATCGACTGGCGCGGCTGGGCAAGACGCTCGCATTCATTGTGACAATGACTTTTGTCTGTGAGGGCGTGGGGGCTTTGGTGCTATTCCAAAGCATGGATGGTGTGGCGTGCTCTGGCAGTCGCCTATTTCATGCGGTTTTCCACTCGGTCTCGGCCTTCTGCAATGCTGGCTTCTCCTCCCTGCCCGACGGCTTGGCAAGCACGGCCGTTCGGGGCAATTCGGTTTGGCAAGTCATGATCATGCTGCTAATCATCATTGGTGGCCTTGGGTCACTCACCAACGAGGATCTAAAGGATTGGCTGATCGCAAAAATCAAACGCCGCATCCACCATGATGGACCACGCCTGCGCCTTCGCGTTCACACGCGGCTCGTCTTGCTGGTCACGACCATCCTCATCGTCACGGGTGCCAGCATCATCTTCATCACCGAGTTCTATCTTTGGGATGGACCAGACAATGGCGGAAAATTTCTCACCGCACTGTTCCACTCGGTCACGGCACGCACCGCAGGTTTCAACACGGTCAGCATGGCGGAAGTCGGTCCTCTCAGCGCGCAAATGCTGATGATCCTAATGATTATCGGCGGTTCGCCCGGCGGCACGGCTGGCGGATTGAGAACGACGGTGGTCGCCATCGGGCTCGCTCATCTCTGGAATCAACTTCGCTCTGGTCGGCGCGGCGTCATCGCTTTCAATCGCACAATCCCCCGGGAAACTGGCATCCAAGCGCTCGGCCTCATGGTGCTGGCTGGCATCTGGCTGATCGGAAATTTCATCGTCCTCCAAGTCCTCCAGGCAGGCAGCAATATCCCTGAAACGACTTTACTATTTGAACTGATCAGCGCCTTCGCGACCGTCGGGCTTTCGCTCGATCTCACCCCGCAACTGACAACCGGCGCGAAGTCGCTTTTGATCGTCAATATGTTCGTTGGCAGGATTGGCCTGCTCACGGTCATGGCCACTCTCATCCGGCCAGATCGGCGCCCGCCATCTGGAAAACCGGAGGAAAATATCCTCCTCACCTGACCCACCCACCACCATGCGTTTCTGCATCATCGGCCTTGGAACCTTCGGCACTCACCTCGCACGCCAACTCAGCCGCGAGGGGCACGAAATTGTCGCCGTGGACAACGATCCCGCCCACATCAACGCGCTCAAGGATGAAATCGAATACCTGATCCAAGCGGATTGCACGCACTTGGACGCATTTCACGAAATCCCCATCAGTGAGTGTGATGCGGTGATCCTTGCGATCGGCGAAAATTTCGAGGCCTCGCTTTCCATCGCGTCAAACGTCCAGCAACTCGGAGCCAAGCGCATCATCAGCCGCATCATCAATCCGCTTCACGGGAGATTGTTGAAGTTGTTAAAGATCGATGAGCT
>JBILPN010000116.1:0-8495 GCA_044373865.1 Luteolibacter sp.
CATGGGAGTCAACGATTCCTTGTATGATCCTGCAACGCACCATTTGGTGACTGCTGCGTCATGTACGACCAACTGCTTGGCGCCGGTTGTTAAAGTGATTCATGAGGGAATCGGCATCAAGCATGGTATGATTACAACCCTTCATGATATGACAAACACCCAGTCGATTCTCGATACGCCGCATCCTGATTTGCGACGTGCGAGAGCCTCCAGCCTCTCATTGATTCCCACTTCGACGGGTTCTGCGACGGCGATCGGGATGATTTTTCCTGAGTTGCTAGGGAAGTTGGACGGGGTGGCGGTTAGGATTCCGTTGTTGAATGCATCGCTCACCGATTGTGTTTTTGAGGTGGAGCGGGAAACTTCGGTGGAAGAGGTCAATTCGCTTTTGAAAATCGCTGCCGAGGGTGCATTGCAGGGGATTCTTGGCTACGAGACACGTCCGCTGGTATCGGTCGATTACCGCGATGATCCACGTTCTTCGATCATCGACGCGCCCTCGACGATGGTGACCAATCGGACCCAAGTTAAGATCCTGGCATGGTATGACAATGAGTGGGGCTATGCGAGTCGTTATGCGGAATTGGCGCGGAAACTTGCGATTTTGATGTGAAGAAGATGCAAGCAAAGTCCGAAGGTCCAGAATCGGCTGTCCGCAATTATGCAATTGTGACACTGGCCTACTGGGCGGATACCGTCGCGGATGGTGCGATTCGGATGCTGGTTTTATTTTATTTTTATCAGCTTGGTTATAGCGCGCTTCAAGTTGCCTCTTTGTTTTTGTTCTACGAGTTTTTCGGGATCCTGACCAATTTGTTTGGGGGTTACCTCGCCTCGCGGTTCGGTTTGAAAAGCACCTTGTTTCTCGGCTTGGGGATTCAAGTGGTTGCCTTGTCGATTTTAGCAGTTTTACCGGGCGATGCACGAAGTGTCAGCTTTGTCATGATATCGCAGGCACTGTCGGGAATTGCCAAAGATTTGACGAAAATGAGCAGCAAGAGCGCGGTCAAGTTGGTGGCGGGTGAGAGTGAGGGGCGATTGTATCGTTGGGTTGCGCTGTTGACAGGTAGCAAGAACGCGTTGAAGGGCTTTGGCTTTTTCCTAGGTGGGCTGTTGCTTTCGGTGGTCGGATTTCAGGTGGCGGTCCAAGTGATTTTGGTTGGGCTTTTGGTCGCATTGGTGGTCGCAAAATTGATGTTGAAAGGCGGCTTGGGAGTCGCGCGGAAAAACGCACGGTTCAAGCACCTGCTCTCTCGAAACCGAGCGGTGAATATTCTCTCGGTGGCGCGCTTGTTTTTATTTGGTGCGCGGGATGTGTGGTTCGTTGTGGCGCTGCCGGTTTTTTTATCGACTGCACTGGCTTGGAAGTTCTGGCAAACCGGAGCATTCATGGCGGCGTGGGTGATTGGCTATGGCGCGGTGCAGGCGTTCGCCCCAGCATTGATGCAGCGCAAGGCGGGGGACCGGGCGAGCAATCCAGACGGGCGCACCGCCCAATTGCTAGCCTTCGTTCTTGCATTGCTGCCAGTTGCGATGGCATCTGCCTTGATCGGTGGTCTTTCTCCAGCGGTGGTGGTGATTGTTGGATTGCTTGGCTTTGGCGTGATATTCGCTCTCAATTCAGCGGTGCATTCATATTTGATTCTCGTCTATGCAGATCATGATAAAGTCGCGATGAATGTGGGCGTTTACTACATGGCAAATGCTTGCGGAAGATTGATTGGCACTCTGCTGTCAGGTTGGTTGTATCAATTAGGGGTTCGCTTTGGCGAAAACGATGGCATGGTATGGTGCTTGCTCGCTTCGTCGGGATTTTTAGTCGCGACTGGCTTGATTTCGCTCGGCTTGCCGGCGCGTGTGAGGTGCATGAAAGTTTAAGGACATTGATATGAAAAAACTGAATCAGGAGATGAGCTTGTTTGAGCGGAAGCTCAGCCTGTGGGTTGTGTTGTGCATATTGTCCGGGATTGGTTTAGGCAAACTTGCTCCTAACCTGTCGAGAACCTTGGATGAAATGTCAATTGTCGTAAATGGAGTGCCACTGGTCTCGATCCCGATCGCCATTTGTTTGTTTTTCATGATGTATCCGATCATGGTGAAAATTGACTTTAAAGAAGTGGTTCAAGCCGGGCGCAGTCCGAAGCCGGTTTTGCTTACCTTGCTGGTCAACTGGGGGGTGAAGCCGTTTACGATGCTCGCCATTGCAACATTGTTTTTAGGAGGTTTTTTTAAGGAATTTTTGCCGGGAACTGAGGTGTTGAAAGATGGCACTGAGGTTTCACTTTATCGCTCTTACATCGCCGGGGCGATTCTGCTGGGGATCGCTCCCTGCACGGCTATGGTATTGATCTGGAGTCATTTGGCGAAGGGCAATCAGGGCCATACGCTCGTGATGGTGGCGGTCAATTCACTGACGATGTTGTTTCTTTACGGGGTGCTTGGTTCCTGGTTGCTAGGTGTGAATCAAATGCCAGTTCCTTGGCAGGCCTTGCTTTTGTCGGTTGGACTGTATGTTGCGCTGCCATTGGTGGCGGGATACTTCTCGCGGGTGTGGATTATCAGGGTGATGGGCCTTGACTGGTTTTTGAAAAAATTTCTGGGTTTTTTGACCCCGGTTTCAATGGTGGCTCTGCTGGTAACCTTGGTTTTGCTATTCAGCTTCAAAGGGGAAATGATCCTCGCAAATCCCCTGACGATATTTTGGATTGCGATTCCGTTGACGCTGCAAACGCTTCTGATTTTTGGAGTGACTTACGTCCTCGCGCATTTGTTCAAGTTTTCTTATGAGGATGCAGCGCCTTCCGCGATGATTGGTGCGTCCAATCATTTCGAAGTTGCCATCGCGACAGCGGTCATGCTTTTCGGGTTGAACTCCGGGGCTGCGCTTGCGACGGTGGTGGGGGTTTTGATTGAGGTTCCCTTGATGCTGGGTTTGGTGAGCGTCTGTCAGAGGACTCGTTCGTGGTTTGATCGGTGAGTTGGGTTTGCTTTTTGCCGCTCGGCACGGGCGCGGGCAATTCGTGATTTAAATCCGTGCCAATTGGCTGAAGCGCGTCCTAGTCTCTGTGCATGCCCTTTAGCAATTTTGGACTTGATAGCAAGATTCTCCGCGCCGTTCAGAAGGCCGCTTACTCCCGTCCGACGGCGGTGCAGGCCGCGGCGATTCCGAAGGTGATGCAGGGGAGTGACGTGATTGCGATTGCGCAGACTGGGACGGGGAAGACTGCGGCGTTCGTTTTGCCGTTGCTTCACCGCCTGACGCAGGCGACTGGTTCGGCACAAGCGCGCGGCATCGGGGCGCTGATCCTTGCCCCAACGCGTGAGCTAGCGGTCCAAATCATGGAGAACATCCGCAACTATGGTCAGTATCTCCCCATTCGCGTGGCGGCGATTTATGGGGGTGTTGAGGAAGAGGCTCAGATCAAATCGTTGCGGAAGGGGGTCCATATTGTGGTGGCCACGCCGGGGCGTTTGCTGGACTTGCTTGGCCGCCAGAAGCTTGATTTTCAGGGCTTGGAAGTTTTGATTCTCGATGAGGCGGACCGCATGTTGCACATGGGGTTTCTGCCAGACATTGAGCAACTGGTGAGCCAATTGCCCAAGCGGCGGCAAACCTTGATGTTTTCCGCCACGCTTTCCAAAGAGGTGGAGTCGCTGGCCCGGAGGTTCCAATTTCATCCCAAAACGATTCAAATTGGCAAGCGGTCTGACCCAGCGGACACGGTGGAACAGAGCGTTTACGAAGTCCCCACGCACCTTAAAAATGCGCTGCTGCTGGCCCTCATTCAGCAACCGAAATTCAGCCGCGTTCTGGTCTTTGCGAGGATGAAAGATGGTGCCGACCGCATCACGAATTTTCTCAAGCTCGCCAGTGTGAAAGTCGCGAAGCTTCACTCCAGTCGCTCGCAGGAGCAGCGGCAGCAAGCACTGCAAGACTTCAAAGATGGGAAAATCCAAGTTCTCGTTGCAACCGACATTGTCGCACGCGGGATCGATATTGAAGGCGTGAGTCACGTGATTAACTACGATTTTCCGGTCAATCCTGAGGATTACGTGCATCGTATTGGGCGGACTGGGCGCGCGGAGGCGCAAGGGGAGGCGATCAGTTTTGTTCCGAAACAGGATCTGAATTTGCTGAATATTTTAGAGTTGTTCATCGCTCAGCGACTGAGCCGCAAGCGGTTACGTGGATTTGACTATCAGGCCCCCGTGCCTGCGCCCGTGCCGGGTGAGAAGCAAGCGCGGCAAGATTGGCGGAAGCGGACACGAGAGATGGCTGCGAAAAAAGCCGCGAAGCAGCAGGCAGCCCGGCCCCCCGAAAACCCGCGTCAGAAGCGCAGGTAAGCTTGCCGCGGCGGCGAAATTGGACTTGCTGACCCCGCCAGATGATTTTCCCGTGTCTCCGCCCTTGCCACGACGGCTTTGAACGCATTGACTTCCCGCCACTCCATTTTCCTAACCGTGAAAGCCCACGAACTCTACACCGCCGTTGACCCCGCCATTGTCACTCAGATCCTCGATTGGTTCCGTGCCAACGACCGAAATGTTTACCGATCCGCCGTCGCCACCCTCGCAGCCAACCGCAAGCTTCGCCCGGTATTTGTCGAGAAAAAGTCCATGGTCGATCAATACGAATGGATTCATAAAACATTGAAGCTCAAAGCTTGTGACACCATTGGTGAGCATTTGTTGCAAGCCTATCTCATGGCTGGCCAGCAATCGTTGCTCGCGATGTTTTGCGACGGCATGGGCATCCCTCACGATGGCAAGGGTTCCGTCGTTGGTGATTTACCAAAAAAGCTAGATCCTGAGCGGCTTGCGTCCACCATTGACCGCTTGGCCGATATTTTCGACCACAAGCTGCTCGCCGTTTATCTGCATTGCTTCAACATGCAGCTTCCAGCAGGCTGGCCCGAGCTTTCCGACAAATTAAGCACTGACGAGCGTCTCGCCTTGGCTTGAGCAAAATCTGCGGCGGTGGTGACGTCCCACCGCTGCCTTGCCACTCCTGTCACCAAGATTCCCGATTCCAATGCCCAAAGTTTATGTGAAAACTTACGGCTGCCAGATGAACGAGCGCGACTCTGAACAAGTCGCGAAAATGTTCTCCGAGGGCGGCTACACCGTGACAAGTGATGAGAGTGAGGCCGATGCAGTGCTCATCAACACCTGCTCGGTGCGTGATCAAGCGGAGCAAAAGGCCCTTGGGAAGATGGGAAATCTCATTCATCGTGGTCGGGACCGGAAGCACGTGGTTTATGGTTTCATGGGCTGCATGGCACAGTCGCGCGGCGAAGAATTGTTCAAAACGGTTCCAAATCTTGATGTCGTTGTCGGGACGCAGAAATACCACAAAGTTTTCGAGTATGTGGATGGGATTCTCCAGCGGCGACTTGAGGCGCGCATGGATGATCCGAGTTATTCGCTTCGTGGCACGAGTGTTTGCGACACTGCCGAAGAAGAAGGTTCACAAAATACCATTCGAGACCACGTTCCCAAGGCGCACGAGGCCAGCGCATTTGTTTCCATCATGCAGGGTTGCAACATGCGCTGCTCATTTTGCATCGTGCCAGACACGCGTGGTAAAGAACGTGGTCGGCCGATCGCCGAAATTGTTGAGGAAGTCACACGTCTCGCGGCTCACGGGGTGAAGGAAGTCACGCTGCTCGGGCAAATTGTCAATCTCTACGGGCGCACAGAGTTTCCGAAAATAGATGGAAAATCTCCTTTCGTCCAACTGCTCGAAGCGGTGCACCAAGTCGATGGCATCGAGCGTATCCGTTTCACCTCTCCACACCCGATCGGCTACCGCGACGATCTGATTGCGGCATTCACCACCTTGCCGAAGCTTTGCTCGCACATTCATTTCCCGATGCAAAGTGGTTCGGATCGGATTCTGAAAGCGATGCGTCGCCCGTATAAGAACGAGAAATTCATTGAAATCTGCGAGAAAATGAAGGCGGCCCGCCCAGGCATCGCCATCACCACCGACATCATCGTGGGTTTCCCAGGCGAGACAGAGGAGGACTTTCAGCTGACAATCGATACGGTGGAGCGTCTGAAATTCGATAACGCCTTTGTCTTCCGATATTCGAAGCGCCGCAACACTCCCGCTGCGGAAATGGATGAGCAGCTTCCTGAATCGGTCAAAGAAGAGCGCAACCAGCGGCTCCTCGCAGTTGTCGATCGCCTTGCCATTGCCAGCAACGCTGCGGTGGTGGGAACGCGGCAGCAAGTGCTTTGCGAAGGTCCATCCAAAAACAACGCCGCGCGCCTAACTGGCCGCACACCGCAGAACAAAATTGTGATTTTCGATGGAGATCCCGCGCGTCTGGTGGGTCAGATTCTTGAGATTGAAGTTGAGAATTCCACGGGTTTCACCCTGTTTGGAACGGCTTGTCTTCATGATTAGTCTGTGGTGGCAAGGCGCTTGCGAGGAAAAAGCGTGCTGGCATCTCGCGGTGTAGCCCGCTAAGCTCGCTGCATGATTGCGCGGCAGAAGACGAAATACCCGGTTTCCCCGTCACTACGGCAATATCTCTATCATTTCGACCGGCTGCGTGAGATTCCACGCGTTTATGACGAGCTTTGCCGTTTCAGCGGCGCGGCTCCCTATGAAAACCCATCTGGCCAGGAAACTCTTTGGCTCACGGTCATGTATCCGCCCGAGGTTTTTGCCGAGCTCCGTCCGCGCCTCACCAGCATCTACACCGAACTGAAGCTTGGTCGGGATGCTGAGCAGCATGACCACTTGGTTGTGGACCGGATCGACTTCGGAGATTTTGGGAATTCCAAACCCTTTCGCATCCGCGTTACCAATTTATTCAACGACAACTCAGATTACTTTTACGTCAAGCAGGCCGATGCATCACGCATTTACGGGCTGGAGTTAGAGCATATTCTTTCGCCGAACCGCATGAACTATGTGGTCAATGGAAACACGCTCATTGAGGAGCATATTGCAGGCGTTCCCGGTGATGTTTTTCTGCGTGATTACCTCTCTCAGCCCGGGCTGAACAAGGTCCGGATTGCCAAGGAATTCACGAAATTTACCGAACGCAGCTTCATACGACTGCTGGGTGACATGCGGAGTGTGAACTATGTTGTTGATATCACCCCGGATTTTGAAGAAGTGCAATACCGTGTCCGTGCCATCGATTTTGACCAACAATCGTATGAAGGAAATGGCAATATCTATCTGGCATTTCGGTTCAACTCCAACCGCAAAGTGACGCGGCTCGCCTTTGAGGTGCTCAACCGGAAAAGCATTGACCAGTATGTAGCCGAGGAGCACGCCCAGATGGCGCGGCGTGCCAAGGTGGAAAATGGCCGTCTGCGCGCCCTGCTGGGAGTGATGCGGCGCGAGGACATCGCACCGCGCGGGCATGTGGTGACGCTTGCCCGCGAGTTGGACCGGATGCACGGCACCAGCGGCTTTGGCGATTGCACGTCGATGGGTGAGCTGACGGCCATGCACATTTCCCTGATGTTGGAAATCGCTCCCTGATTTCCGGAAATTTCATTTTCTCACTCTTCTGGACTCTCAGGAAAAGCCTGCACAAGCTTGCTCCATGAAACGTCTTTTCCTGCTCGACGGCATGGCCCTGATCTATCGCGCTCATTTCGCGCTAATCCACAACCCCATCCGTAACTCAAAGGGAATCAACACGTCCGCGCTTTACGGATTCATCAACACCCTGCTTTCGATCTTGGAAAAAGAGAGCCCGACGCACATCGGCGTCGCCTTCGACACCTCGGCTCCCACACCGAGGCATCTTCGCTTCCCGGCTTACAAAGCGCAGCGTGACGAGATGCCTGAAGAGTTAGCCGCGGCGATCCCGCACATCAAATCGCTCTGCCAAGCTTTCCATATTCCTGTCTTGGAATTGGATGGCTACGAGGCGGATGACGTCATCGGCACGCTCGTTCGGCGTGCGGAGCATGATGGATTCGAGTGCTTCATGGTCACTCCGGACAAGGACTTTGCACAGTTGATTTCTGAGAAAATCCACATGTGGAAGCCGGGTCGCAAGGGATCTGATCACGAAGTGATTGACCTCCCGACGATGTTGAAAAACTGGGAGATTGAGCGGCCTGAGCAAGTCATCGACATTCTTGGTCTGTGGGGTGACGCGGCAGACAACATCCCTGGGATTCCAGGCATTGGCGAAAAGACGGCAAAGAAGCTCATTGCTGAGTTTGGGTCGATTGAAAATCTCATCGCCAGTGCGGATAAACTGAAGGGGAAACAAAAGGAAAACGTCATTGGCCACGCGGAACAAGCGCTGCTCTCGAAAGAACTCGCGACCATCATCATTGATGCCCCGGTGCATGTCACGTGGGAGGATTTGTTGCTCTCGCCGCGCAATGACGAGGCGCTCAAGCTGCTTTTCAACGAGTTTGAATTTCGCACACTCACCAAGCGCTTGTTTCAAACTGAGCCGGGCGGCGCTGCGGAAACGGCAATTGAAGCGGCTCCCAGCCTGTTTGAGCGG
>JBILPN010000117.1:0-8466 GCA_044373865.1 Luteolibacter sp.
ATTGGGGTCAGGCATGGATAGTTTTGTTTTTGCCTTGGCCAGTTCGGGCTCGGATCTTTATGCGGGGGGGAGTTTCTATACCGCTGGTGGCGTGGATGCAGGATTTGTCGCAAAATGGAATGGCAATTCGTGGTCGCCGCTGGGTTCTGGCATTTCGGGATATAGCTTTTTCTCGTCAGTCTATGCCTTGGCGGTGTCGGGCAATACGGTCTATGCAGGTGGGAATTTCAGTGATGCAGGTGGAGTTTCCGTGTCACACATCGCCCAGTGGAACGGATTCGGGTGGTCGGCGATGGGAGCAGGAATGGACAGTCCCGTCACGGCCCTGAGCACATCTGGCAGCGCATTGTATGCGGGTGGCGGGTTTTCTACGGCTGGTGGCACTTCCGCGAAGTCGATTGCCAAATGGCAAAACGCCGCGTGGTCGGCCCTCGGGGCTGGAACCGACGGTGCGGTTAGTGCATTGGCCACCCTGGGGAATCAACTTTGCGTCGGTGGCGCTTTTTCGAGTGCCGGTGGATTCGAGCTGGCAAACATTGCGAAAGTCGAGATTGAGATTGAGATTGCTCCCGTCATCACCAGTGAGCTGATAGCATCGGCAAAAGTTGGGCAGGCATTCAGCTATCAGATCATCGCTGAAAATTCGCCGACAAGCTATGGAGCCGCTATTCCCGCACCGCCCTTGGCACCGGGTGGTTTTGGCGGTCCTAGTGGTCCGCTGCCTGCCAGTTTGCCTGCTGGACTGAGCTTTAATGGCCTAACAGGTTTGATTTCCGGCGTTCCCCTGGCGACCGGAAATTTTCTAATCAATCTCAGTGCGACAAACGGTGCGGGATCCAGTCAAGCCCTTCTTTCGCTAGGCATCACCAGTTCCTCTCCGATTGAAAGCTGGCGGCAGCAGTATTTCGGCAGCCCTGAGAATTTGGGAAATGCCTCGGACCTTGCGACACCTGATGGGGATTCCGTGACGAATTTGGTCAAATACGCGCTGAACATTGCCCCCGGCAGCAATGCCTCGGGAAAGCTGCCACAGTTTCGGACCGTCGGTGCTGCTGGAAGTGAGCGCCTCGCGGTGAGTTTTCGTCGCCTGTCCTCGCGCAACGATATTGTGATTGCGGTTGAGGCATCGAGTTCGCTTGAGGGGCCCTGGCTTGAGATTGCCAAGAGTGCCAATGGTGCGCCATTTTCAGGGACTGCGATCATCACAGAGAATCCAGTGTTGGAGGGTGGAACTGAGTTGGAAATCGCAGACACCGTGTTGATGACAAGTGCTGCACGCCGCTTCATGCGCGTGCGAGTGGAGCGTTGAGCTTGGCGTGGCGCTTGTGCATGAGCACGCGGCCGCGAGTGCTTTGTTCTTGGCAGGTCGGCGTGGGGCGCTTGAATGGCGGGACTTTGGCGAACGCAACACTTTACCCACCCTTGGAGCATTGGATTTGGCTGATTCCGGCGTTTTTTCTCGGCGCTTGCATTGGTTCGTTTTTGAATGTGGTGATCTATCGCTTGCCCTTGGGCTTGTCGGTGAATGAGCCGAAGCGGTCGTTTTGCCCTTCGTGCAAAAAGCCGATTCCGATGTGGTTGAATTTGCCTTTGATCAGTTGGTTGTGGTTGGGTGGCAAGTGTCGTGAGTGCGGTGCGCGGATTGCATTTCGCTACTTCGGAGTCGAGTTGTTGACCGCGTTGTTGTTTGTGGCGGTGTGGTGGGTTTTTGTGCCGGAATCCGTTGCGGTGATCGGCTTTCTCTGGGTGATGGTGGCCTTGCTGGTGGCGATGACTTTCATCGATGCTGAGCACTTGATTATTCCGACCTCATTGACATGGGCGGGATCGGTGCTGGGTTTGGGAGCGTGCATGGTGTGGCCACAGTTGCCAGTTCTTGCAGGTGAGGCGGGCGGCTGGGTGGATGGCTTGAAGCAAAGCGTCATCGGATGGGTGATTGGGTTTGGTGGCCTGTGGTTGGTGGTGGAGTTGGGTAAAAAGGTGTTTGGCAAGAAAGAGTTGAAGTTTGAAAAGCCGGTCGAGTGGTCGTTGCGTGAACCGGAAAATGAGGTGGATCCACTGTGCTTTGTGATCGATGGCGAGGCGATTCCTTGGTGGGATTTATTTTCGCGGAAGACGGATCGCTTGCTGTTGGAAGCGACCTGTGTGCGGGTGGATGGCAAGCGTGTGAGTGATCGCGCGCTGGTGATTCGCGAGTCCGAGATTGAGTTGGCGGATGGGACGATTTATGTCTTGGCGGACATCAAGTCCGTTGATGGATTTGCCACGCGTGCGGTGATTCCGCGCGAGGCGATGGGAATGGGAGATGTGCATTTGTTGGGGATGGTGGGTGCGTTTTTTGGTGCATCGGGGGTGCTGTTCACCCTATTTTCGTCCTCTGTTTTTGCGATCATTGCGGCCTTGATCGGGCGAGTTGGATTTGGTAAACCTCTGCCATACGGGCCATTTCTTGCGATGGGTGCTGTGACATGGATGTTCGGTGCCTGGCGGCTTTGGGAGTGGTATTTGGATGCCTTGGTGCCACTTGCGGTGCCGTAATTCCCAGCGAGAAAGAATTCAAAATGCCAACGGAAAAAGATGGGACATGGAGTGCAAGCACCGGTTTGGCACGGGGGATCCTGCATGACCGGGGAGAGCGTAGGAAATGGTTGGCTTGGATGATTTTGCTGCCCTTGTTGATGATTGCGGCAGGGCTGTGGGTCATCGAGGCATGGCTGTGGCAGAATCCGTGGCGCGCGCTTTGCTGGTGGGGGGCATGTGCGGTGGCGACTCTGGTGGTGATCTTATTTGCAACTTATGATGCGCTTGCAGCGGTGAGTGAGGAGCGGAAAAAGCATCAAGGAAATGTCAAAAATCGCTAGGGGTTTATTAAAAGTTTTCAACTGCATTCTGGTGCTTGCCGGAGGTGGTGGTGAGAGGCTTAGTCTGTGGTTCGCGAACTCTCAGCACGCCTTATGTCAGAAAAACCCCAACTCTCGTTTTGGCAAATTTGGAACATGTCGTTTGGCTTTTTGGGCATTCAGTTTGGCTGGGGCTTGCAGATGGCAAACATGTCATCCATCTATCAATTTTTAGGCGCGGACGAGAAAGATATACCAATTCTGTGGTTGGCCGCCCCCTTGACGGGCTTGCTGGTGCAACCGGTGATTGGCTATTGCAGTGACCGGACGTGGACTCGTTTGGGGAGAAGGCGGCCGTATTTCCTGGTGGGTGCCTTGTTGGCAAGTTTGGCTTTGATCGCCATGCCGAACTCGCCGTCGCTGTGGGTCGCTGCAGGATTGTTGTGGATTCTGGACGCGTCGGTGAATGTGAGCATGGAGCCCTTTCGTGCCTTTGTTGGTGATTTGTTGCCGAAGCAGCAGCGGAAGAGTGGTTTTGCGATGCAGGGGCTGCTGATTGGCTTGGGAGCGGTCCTGTCATCGGCCATGCCGTTCGTGCTAAGCCATGGATTCGGGGTGAGCAAGGAGGCGACGCTTGACAGCCCGATTCCGCCAGCGGTGAAGTTGGCGTTTTACATCGGTGCGGTGGTGTTCTTTGTGGCGGTGCTGGTAACTGTCCTAACCACGCGTGAGTATCCTCCGGAAAATTTGGAGGAATTCGAGGCGATGAAGCGGGAAAAGGGAGGAGTGTGTCATGCGTTTTCGGAGATTTTCCAAGGAATTGGCAGCATGCCCACGGCGATGAAGCAATTGGCGGCCGTGCAGTTTTTCAGCTGGTTGGCGTTGTTTAGCATGTGGATTTACTTTGTTCCGGCAGTGGGCAAGGGGATCTACGAGGGGGTGCCATTGGGATTGCATGAGGCTGACGAGCGGGCGCGGGTGGGGGATGGCGAGGCGTGGTTGGCATCCGCCGCAGCGCTGGCCAAGGGCTATGAATCAAAGAAGGCCGAGTTGGTGCAAACCGCGGCAGCCGAGCTCGGGCCCCAAGCGTGGTATGCGGGGCTTTTGCAAATGTTCGGGCTAAGTCCGGCTGCGCCAGACGCTGGTGAGCGGATTGATGCGTTGATTTTGGAGGGCTTGATCCGCGACGCCTTGCTAACGAAGGAGTCGGTGAGTTTGAAGGAGCGGGAAAGCCCATTGGTGCAGAGCTTCGCGTACGCACTTGCTAGCAATCAGGTCGATTCCGCAGCGGCGCCGGGGATTCCGCAGGCTGCGGAAAATTTGTTGGAAACCTTGGCGTCGGCACGTCGTTACCAAGAAGGCACTGCGTGGGGAGGAGTGTGTTTTTCTACCTACAACTTGGTAGCCTTTGGTTTTTCATTCGTGCTATTGGCTGTTAGCCGTGTGATGGCAGCGAAGTGGATTCATTTGGCGTGTTTGGCGGTTGGGGCTGTCGGTTTGGCATCCTCGTATTTCGTGAAGCAGCCCGTGTATTTGTTGCTCTCGATGGTGGGAGTGGGAATCGCGTGGGCTTCGATTTTGTCGATGCCGTATGCGATGTTATCCAATGTGATTCCGGGAGGACGCATGGGATTTTATATGGGATTGTTCAATTTTTTCATCGTCCTACCGCAGATTCTTGCAGCCGTGGCCTTGGGGAAATTGGTGGATGTCTGCTTGGGCGGAGATGCGATGAAGGCAGTTTTGGTGGGTGGCGTGTCGTTTGCGATTGCATCGCTGGCGACATTGCTGGTGGGCGACGAGGCGGAAAATGGCAAACCGGGTGAAGCATGACTTGGCAAATGATCTGCTTTTGTGGTTGGGTGTTGCTGATGATACCTCCTACTCAGGCTCTTGAAACAAGCCGCCCGGTGATCTACCAGCTCATGGTGCGGACTTTTGGCAACACCAATGAGACGCGCAAGGTGAATGGCACTCTGCTGGAGAATGGGTGTGGAAAATTCAATGACATCGATGGCGCGGCGCTGTCGTCACTGAAGGAAATGGGGTTCACGCATCTGTGGTTGACGGGTGTGTTAGAGCAGGCGAGTGGCACGGCTTGGCCGGAGCGTCCCGCGGATGACGCGGATATTTTGAAGGGGATTGCGGGAAGCCCGTATGCGATCCGTGACTATTTTGATGTTTGTCCGGACTATGCGGTTGATCCCAAGCGTCGATTGGAAGAGTTCAAGGAATTGCTAAAACGCTGCCACTTGGCGGGGTTCCAAGTGATGATTGACTTTGTTCCAAATCATGTGGCGCGGTCCTATGACTCGGATGTTCGTCCGGATTTATCCTTTGGGCGAGAGGACAATCGGGCGGTGTTTTTTGACCGGGACAATCATTTCTATTACCTTCGTCCGGGAGATCCGGGTGGTGGACCGCCTTTGAAGTTGCCGACCGCGCATCTGCCGGGTTGCGATGGTAGATTTCCGCTAGAAGTGGAGGTCGGTCGGGTGACGGGAAACAATGGAGTTTCATGGTCACCGTCGATTCATGATTGGTATGAAACGGTGAAGCTCAATTATGGGCATGATTTTACTGCAGGGCGTGCGACATCTGGCTTGCCAGGGGTGGATGCGGAGCCCGCGGAGGTTCCCAGGACATGGCGCACGATGGATGAGATTCTAGCGTATTGGCAGGCCATGGGCGTGGATGGCTTCCGTGTGGACATGGCGCACATGGTGCCGATGGAATTTTGGCGCTGGTCCGTCAAACGCGCTCGCGAACGGCAGCCGGGCGTGTTTTTTTCGGCTGAGGCCTATGACAATGATCCCGCCAAGTTGAGTGTGGGGCATGTTTTGGACGAGTTGCTGGATGCGGGATTTGATGCGGTTTACGACGATCCTTCGTATGATGTGTTAGAAGGGATTTATGACTCGGGAAAATGGGCGAACGATTTGGACCCATTGACCTTCACGGGGGAGCGATTTCACAAGTCGTTGCGCTATGCGGAAAACCATGATGAGGTGCGCTTGGCGAGTCCGCAGGAGTGGGGTGGTTTGGGGATGCGGGTGGGGCGTCCGGTTTCTGCGGTTCTGTTTGGGATGGGGCGTGGTCCGGTGATGCTCTATCACGGTCAGGAAGTTGGCGAGCCGGCGGCGGGGCGCGAAGGATTCGGGGGGGATGATGCGCGGACGACGATTTTTGATTATTGGTCGATGCCGGAGTTTGCGAAGTGGGTGAATGGAGGCAAATTTGATGGGGGTCGGCTGAGTCCCGAGCAGAAGTCCTTGCGTCAATGGTATGCGGCCTTGATTCGAGTCACGCAGACGCCTGCATTTACCGCTGGGGAATTTTATGGATTAAACCATGCGAACCGGGAAAATCCTGATTTTGGGCGCGTAGGGAATGAGGGCAGTTCCGGGCATTGGTTGTATGCCTTTTTGCGCCACGATTCAAGGAGCGGGCAAACGGCTTTGGTGGTTGCAAATTTTCATGGGAGCGAAAGTTTGCGGAATGTTCGCGTTAGCATCCCCGATCATGCGTGGGAATTCATGGCGCGTGCTAAGGAAACACCGTGGAAATTCATAGACCGGCTTGATTCAGCTTGGGAAGGAGTGTCGGCGGGAGAATTTCTAACTATCCCAAAAATCGAAGCTTGCAGTGCGATGATTTTGGAGATTTCGGGGTGACTTGTTGTGTGGCGAGCGGATGGTGTCAGCTGAATCAGGCGCTCCGGCGGTTCACTAGGATTTTGGTTTCACCACCAGAAAATCTGCGGTTCTGAGTTCGGTGCGTGGGTTCAAATTGCGTGTTGAACCATCACCGAACAGGACATTTGAAGTTCCGTTTTTCCAACGATAGATTCGCGGACTGTTGGTGATTGCGCCGGCATTGTTGAACCACCAGTTGCCTTCCTTGCCCTCCGCCATGAAGACTGTTTTCTCCGGTTGTTGGAGAGATGCGTAAGATCGGGCATAACCCCGAGCGTTGTCGGAGTTTCCTTCAGAGCCTGGAGCTTCATAGAACGGAAGGTTGGCACCGCCGCCATTGATGATATAGTTCCAGCGGATTGGGAGTCCTGTCGCAGTCAGTGCGGAAACTCCGCCAAAATAGCCTTCGGGCTGGCTTGGACTCGCAGGCAGATTCTTGCTGCCGGGTCTCAGGAAGACTTCACTCGACAGATAAGGGTGAATCAATGTTGGCCAGTAAGTTCCGCCCCTGCGGCTCATGGGGAGGTATCCATTGTTCTCGGCCGCGAAGGTGGTCATCCCGATCCCGAGTTGGCGGAGTTGTCCAAGGCTCATTGCACGGCGGCTTCCCTCGCGGATTTTGCTGAAGCCCATCAGGCTCAATGCGGCAAGCGCGATGAGGATCGTGATGGTCACCAGCAATTCAACGAGCGTGAATCCGGAAGAGGTTTTGTTTTGAATCGATTTCATCCGCGTTTGCCAGGTTTTTTGGGTTTTGAGTCCGATTTGAAATTTCGAAGGAATTCGTGAAAGACACGCAATCTGACCAAGTTTATGCAAAAATATCATGGGAAATCATCCCGCGTTCACGGGAATTTTTGATGGCATGTGCGGAATCGTCGGCATTGGCTCTGGTGCGAAGTGGTCTCTTTTTTGTTGCCAGCTTTTCATCGCATGGAAAGCCTCAGCCCGGCTCCGCATGGTTTTGGTCGCGTGACATCCCGATGATGCGGAATGGAGTGACGCCCATTTCCGCAATCTCTGCACGGAGCTTTGCGTTGGCAGTTAGGTTGTCTTCGTTGTTGGCGTCTCGTCCATCCGGATTGTAGGCGTTGATGACCCAGAAGTTGGCGGCTTTGTCATCTAGAATGCATTCAAAGACGGCGTCTTGGTCGTGAGGGTTCATGTTTTTTTGTTGTAGAAAAGTAGGAAGGGGGACTACTTGGCGAATGGATTGATGGTTTCGAAGTTGGAGTGGATAGCGTGGTTCACGGTGGTGTTTTCTTACGGTTTTCAGATACGTTTGTCAGAAGGGTGGAACAGACAAAGATGGGGTAATGTTAAAGCTTGGATGTTCTGATTTGTGGCGACGATGAAGCAGCGGCCTGACAAGATGGAGTCGCAGTGGCGACGGGCGCTTGAGAGATCATTCGCCTTGAGGTTCACGCGGACGCGCTCTGCGGTGCCGTCTGACAATTGGAATGTGCCGTGGAGCCACCAGCAACCGGTTCATGTGAGATTAGGAGCCAGATTGGTTACTCTGTCCAATTTACTCGATCCCAACGCCGGTGGTCGTGGCGGCATTGGACTTGATCAGGTTGCCTCCGCCGTTGCCGGTCAGGATATTGTCCTTGAGGGTGATGTTTTCGGCCTGTTCGATCCAGAAGTCACCGAATGTCGCGACTGGATAGTCCGCCTGCGGGGAAAGATGGTTGCCAATGATTTGGTTGTTCTGGAAATGGATGTTCTTCGCCGACCAAACGGCGACGGCGAGGGTGCGCGAGTTTCGAATGATATTGTTGGCGACGACCACATTCTGCGTCGGGCGTCCGGTGACTGGCAGGAAACCGCGCGTGATCTGGTTCTGGTCATTGTTGTCGATGCCGGCTCCGATGAAGAGGGCCGCTGGTTCGCGGTCCGCCGTGTTGCAGCCGTCGATCAGGTTGTCGCTG
>JBILPN010000118.1:0-8414 GCA_044373865.1 Luteolibacter sp.
CTGTCCATGCATTCGAGGAAGTTTTGTTAGTCGAGCAACAGTTTTCATTTTTGATCTGCACGTTTAAAGTTCATGAACGTGACTTTTAGCCTCCAGTGGTCGGTCGCCAAGGTCATATCGATTTTCAAGATCAAGAACTGATGATCCAATCGCAGTCGTATACGTGAAATTATATAAAAAGCCTGACTTGATATATACTTCAGACATAAAGCTTCAGAGCTGGATGCTCGATGGCGAAAGTCTCATAGTGATCAGAATCGTCCTGAATCTCCAAAACCGCCCCGTCAAAGAAAATGTCTAGGTATTGATCATCTCGCACCATGCACTTCACGATTTTACTTCCGAGGACTTTGTGGACTCGCCATGCACCACGATCCGCGTGCTCCATCGAACGGTCAATGACAGCCCCGTCCTCGGCTTTAAGAATCCACCCGCCTTCCAACCGAATCATGCCTTCAGGATGAAAGTTAAAGATTACCTCGTTCTGGCCGATGGCGACTTGAATGACCTCGAGGCCAAGAAGGGGAGCAAGATCGAGAGATTTGGGAATACCGTGCATTTTTTGGCAGATTAAGGTAGGGACGTCGGTTGCCCGACGCCCCCCTCGCAGATCCCGGCGTACGGAATTACCGCACCGGGCTCCTCAGGAATGGGCGCAGGAGGAACTTTGATCATGATTGGTTTCTTGTTGTCGGACGCTTTCATACGGGGTGCGGCTGGCTTTGTCGAGCGGGCAATGGCAAGGGCTCCTCGGCGGTTCTTGGCATCGGCATTTGCCAGCGCTCCCACGCCGCGACGGACTCAGCGATCGACCCAAAGAACATCCACTTCCAGTCGTCGATCCCGCCGCTTGGCAGATCGACTGGGGTGTCCACCTTCAGCCCTTTGGCAGCGGCGAGAACATCATCAAATACCTCGGCCAGTATGTTTGCCTCACCGTCATCGGCGACTCGCGCCTCCTGTCCGTTAGCGACATCGATATTAGCTTCCGTTGGATTCCATGAAGCCATCTGTGTTTCGCCCGTAAGATCGCTGCTTCCAACCCGGGGGCGCAGTGTCTGCCAGACAGACAGACAGCTAACACAAAACCCATAAGAACGTCTCCCCCTCGCTCCGGGTTTGTTCAACGAACCGGCGTAGACGAAGTCTCCGCGATCGCTACGACTTCGCAGCACCCTTTATTGTTCGACTTAATCATTTTGTTCTTTGAGATCCGCTGCAATCTTACGCCCAATTAGTAGGCCTCCACCATCACTTCCATCATAGACATCAATCTCGTGGTAGTATCCGGGAGAGTCTGGGGAATTCATTATATAAAAAGCCTGACTTGATATATATCTTGGGGTTGGAAGTCGTTGAGCAGCTGGAGGTAAATTTCCTCCTGCGGCGCGGAAGCCGGGCGTCCCGAGTTCAAGGCGCCGCCCTCCGCAGGGCGGTGAGGCCATGAAAGCCGTCTGGATCGTTCTTCACTACGGGCCAAAGGCCCGAGTCTGATTGGAATCGCCCTGTAAGGAGCCTTACGCAGGATGGTGCGAGACCCCGGAGCTAACTACTCCCGGGGACCCGATTCGCTTCTGTCCATTGCATTGCTGATCTCGTCCTTGGTGAGGTCCCAACTACTTAGTGACGCGATGATCCTAGGCTCTCTTGCCAGCGCCCCTCCTCGATCACCTCGCCTAGATGCTGGCACTTGCTCGAATAGCTTCGCGAGCTTCCATCCAAATGGGGACTCAGGGATTTTCTTGAGTTGGATCTCAATGTATCGGCCACGCTCCCCGCTGGTTGCAGTCCTAAAAACACGCCACGCTTTAATATCGCGTCGCCCAATTCTTAGTCCGCAGACGAAAACGGTATCTTCGGTGATCTTTAAATTCGGGACTTTCCTCAATCGCATCCAAATGAAAATTAAGCCATTCAACGCGAATAACACTCCCTTCGTAATCCAAAGCCCTAGTCCGCCTTCGACGGGTAAAAGAACGAGAATGATTATTGTGCTCGCGGTGAGCACAGTTGGGAAAACTTTGGTCAGCAGGATCTGATTCATTTTTCTAGCGATTAAGGTAGGGACGTCGGTTTCACAACGCCCCCCTCGCAGATCCCGGCGTGCGGAATTACCGCACCAGGCTCCTCAGGAATGCTCGTAGGTGGAACTTCGATCATGATTGGTAGTCTGCTGTCGGATGTTTTCATATGGGGTGCAGCTGGCGTTGTCGAGCGAGCAATGGCAAGGGCGCCTCGGCGGTTCTTGGCATCGGCATCTGCCAGACCTCCCATGGGTTGAATTTGACCAACGCTCTCTGTTCTTCGGCGAGTTCGAGTCCGAATTTCGCCAGCCTAACCAGCAGTTGACGCAGGCAAGCCTCGGCATCGCCTTTTCTTTCGAAACATCAAGCGGCAGGGACCCATCTCCCATCACCACCTCGAGAAAATCCATGCCGTGAACGTCAAGAAAATGAAAAAACTGCCGGGTGAAGCGTGAAGAAATCAAAACCTAGAAGAAATCGATCACTTCATCCACGACCTCCAGCGAAGCACCGCCTCACCGGCAGACTCATGAACATCTGCATTTCCCCATCAACGGAGCGGAATCAGTTGGATGACTTCATTCGTTGCTCACGAAAAGTGCCATGGGGAGGTGGCACCGGGCATCGGGCACGATCCACCGATGAGCGGGAGGACGGGAGCGGCACGAGCAGCTTTTTTCATGGAAGCGGAAGGGATTGATCACCAAGGCACCGGGCGGGAACTGAAAACTCCCGCTTCAGATCAAGGCAAGTTTAAGGGCAACGGCTTTTTTCCGTTAGCTCGAAATCTTCGTAAGTCATTGAAAATCAAGAGAGCCGCTGGTCGGAATTGAACCGACGACCTATTCATTACGAATGAATTGCTCTACCCCTGAGCTACAGCGGCGTTTCACCAAGGTGAAGCGGATTTGAGTCTGGCAGCGCTTCCAAGAACGGACATGCGCGGCAGGACGGCGCTGTTTTAGCAGGCAAACCGCGCTTGGCAATTTCAAATTCCACGTGGGTTCTGAAAAGCGCAGCTTAGACACATCCCAGCTTCTCCAGATGAGGAGAAACTGGGATCGGCCCGTAAGTTCAATTTTTGAAAATCAACGATCCAGAATCGAGTTCCAATGCTCGATGTTATCCTTCTGGGACTCAAACAAGGCGGTGGTGTCCTCGTGAATGGTGATGGAGGTGATCTTGTCACCCTTCGCGATTTTATTCACAACATCTTGACCCACAATCACTTCACCGAAGACTGCATGCTTGCCATCGAGGTGAGGTGTGGGCAAGTGAGTGATGAAAAACTGGCTGCCATTGGTGTTCGGTCCGGCGTTGGCCATGGAGAAAATTCCTGCCTTGGAGTGCTTCAACGAGCGGTCGATCTCATCGGCAAAACGGTATCCTGGGCCACCAGAACCGGTGCCAGTTGGGTCGCCTCCTTGAATCATGAAATTGGCAATGACGCGGTGAAATGCCACGCCGTCGTAATATCCACGCTTAGCAAGATTGAGGAAATTGGCGGTCGTGACCGGGACTTGCGATGCGAAAAGCCGGGCATTGATGTCGCCGACGCTGGTGTGAATGGTGATTTTGATGTCAGACATGCCGGAGACCAAACACAGGAACCGCGAGTCTTGCAACCTAAGCTTGAGGCAAGAATGCTAGCGCCACGCGAGTTCCACAGATTTCCCGTTTCCACTTGCGCCGTGAGAATCGCAGGGGTATCGGCAGCGATATGAAATGCCGAGCCGCCCTGATCATCGCCAGCGCCGTGATTTTTTCCAGTTGTGACGAACGAAAAGAAGTGACCGTGACCGAAACCCGCGCCGCGACCACCCGAGACGCGAAACCCCGGCTTTTTGCAACGAGTGACGAGCGCTTCCGCGATGCGAAACCCAGCCCGGTCATCGGCAAACCACCGGAATCCTGGCTGGCCCTGCCCGCCTCGCAATTCCGACTTTTGAACTACCGCTTCGGGGAAAGTGGCATGGGAGAAGTCTGGGTTTCCCTCTCGGCCGGCTCCGTTTTGGACAATGTGAACCGCTGGCTCGGGCAATTCGGAGCCGAAAAAATCGAGCAGGCAGGCTTGGAAAAACTCCCGCCAGCCGCCATCGCGGAAACCAGTGGCGTGTGGGTCGAGGCCACTGGCGAATACGCGTCCGGGATGGGGGCACCGCCCAAACCCGGCTACGGTCTCGCCGGAGTGATCACGACGCTCGGCGACCAAATTTTGACCGTCAAAATGGTCGGCCCACAATCCGAGGTTGAGGCGGCAAAACCTCAGCTTGCCGAGTTCGCAAAGTCGCTTCGGAAAGCTGAATGATTGCGAAAAACTCCGTCGTATCCACCACCGCGCCTCAATCAATCATGGAAAGCTCAAACACTCCACCGCCAAGCCCAGCCAACAAGTCGGCGTTTGCCAAAGTCATCGATGTGCTAGCGGGTTTCGGCTTGGCAACGGTGACCTTGTTGCTTCTTGGCGTGCTCACATGGTTTGCAACCTTGGAGCAAATTGACAACGGACTCTATCCGACGCTGACCAAGTATTTCCACTGGAAGTCGCTTTTCCTGCTGCCGGAAATTAACGGCAAAATGGTGCCGCTGCCCTTGCCTGGCGGCTACTGGGTTTCCGCGTTGTTGTTGGTGAATATGATTCTCGGCGGCATCATCCGCATCCGCAAGGGCTGGCGGCACTATGGCAACCTAATCGCGCACTTTGGCATCGTCTTCATGCTGTTGGGCGGCGGCGTGGCACATCATTTTTCAGAACGTGGAAACATGGCGATTGGCGAAGGCGAATCCAGCAACACCGCAGAAGACTATTTTGAATACGTGGTGGAAGTTGCCGAAATCATTGATGGCAAAGCGGAGAAGGTCCACGTGATCCGCGGCAAAGACATCGACGACTTAGAAGGCGCGAAACTCCGGACCTTCCGGCTTCCCGAGCTGCCGTTTGACCTCCAACTGACAGGCTATCAGAAAAACACCGTTCCCGTCTCGGCCACCGAGCGCGCACCTGTCAACCAACAAGAAATCGTCGATGGTTATTTCCTGATGGAGAAGCCCAAGCTCGCAAAAGCGGAAGAGGCGGAGCGCTACACCGCCGGTTGCTACGCGCGGATTCTTGGGCGCGATGGATCGAAATCCGCCCCCTTTATCCTAGCAGGTGCAAGCTTCCACCCCTTTGCCCACCGCCATGAAGGCCGGATCTTCACCGTGGACATGCGCAAGCGCCTATGGCCGATGCCATTCACCGTGCAACTCGACAAGTTCACTGCGGACTTCCACCCCGGCACCATGCGGCCAGCCAAGTTTGTGAGCAATGTGACACGCCTCGAAAATGGCGGCGAGGCGAAGGTCACCATCCAGATGAACGAACCGATGCGCTATGAAGGACTTACCTTCTTCCAAGCAAGCTACGGGCCTCCGGGTGCTGGTCCCGGGGAAAAAATGTATTCGGTTTTCGAAATCGTCAAAAACCCGGCTGACAAGTGGCCGGAATACAGCTTGTGGATTGTTTCCGCCGGCATGCTCCTCACCTTCTTGATCAAACTCAGCTCCTTCCTTGGTGCCAACTCACGCAAATCACGCAATGTCTAACCGCACATCAAAAGTCGGCCGATGGATCGCCGCAGTTATTGCCTTCCTCGCGCTGGTGGCGATTTTCGTCAATCTTCTCGTGGACAATATGCCCAAGGGCGAGGTCCGGACGATTGAAAACTATCAGGATTGGGATGCCGAGGTCCTGAAAGTCGCGGAAACCATTCCCGCGCAGAATGGCGGGCGCATCAAGCCGCTTTCCACCTACGCAGGGTTCACCATGCTCAGCCTGCACGGCGCACGCTCGATGAAAATCGAGTCAAGCGACGGAAAAACGCACAAGATCACCCCCACCGCATGGCTTCTGGACACCTTGTTTCGCCCGCAACTCGCCATTCAGTTGCCTACCTTCCGGATTGATAACTCGGATGTGCTACTGGCCATCGGCGTGAAGACACGCGGCAAGCGGGATCGTTACAGCTACGCGGACATCGAGCCCGGGCGCGACAAACTCGTGGAACTCGCTAAAACTTACGAAGCCATCGAGAAGGACAAGCGGGACCCCGTCCAAACCCAGACCATCGACCTAGCCTACAATTTACGAAATTATGAAAGCCTGTTAGGATACTTTGGCTTTGCGCGCTTCGGAGTGAGGTTAGAAGGAAGTGGCAAAGAGGGGGCGGCCGACCAGCGTGCGGACGTCAGCGCGGTCATGATGACATCGCGCCAAATTCGCGAGCAGGTCAAGCTGGCGCAAGCCGAGGGCAAGCCGCTGGTTCCCCACTTGCAGAGCCTGTTGGAACAGGTGTTCGACGCGGCGAACTTCGCCAAATACGGACTGTTCATCCTGCCGCCCGCCGAGCCCAAGGAGACGGTCTGGCTAAGCGCGGGAAACGCGATTGCAAATGCCCTGAACGATCAAGTGGACCACCCCGAGGTTCTCATTTCCGACATCCAGGCGCTGGAAACCACCGCCCGCTCGGTTGGCGACACTCCGGCGTTTTTGAAGCAACTCACCTCCCTGCGCGATACCCTTGCCAAGCGTGCGGAAGCGCGTGGCGAGTATCAACACATCGCGATGGAAGCTTCTTACTATCGGAAAAACTGGTTCCTCAATTCGATTGTATTTTTCATCATCGGCACCCTGTCCGCATTCGCAATGTGGACGGTGGGTCGCGGCAAGGCCGGGCGGATTTTCAGCGGCTTGACCTTGGCCACCACCTCCATCGGGCTCGTCCTTTGCTCGATTGCCATCGTGCAACGCTGCATCATCATGCAGCGGCCACCGGTTGGAAATTTGTATGACACGATCATCTTCATCGGCTCCACGGCGGTGATGATCGCCCTCGTGATCGAATGGATGACGAAACGCCGTTTTGCGCTGGGAATCGCGCCGATGCTAGGAGTCCTTTTAATTGTCCTCGCGCGTCGTTACGAAGTGGGTGACGCCAAGGACCACATGGACCCGCTCGTCGCGGTGCTCGATTCCAACTACTGGCTGACCACCCACGTCATCACCATCACACTCGGGTATTCCGCAGGTTTGCTGAGTGCGTTTCTGTCGTTTGCCTACTTGTTGATGCGCGGCTTGCGCTTGGATGAGGGAGACCGCGAGATCCGCCGGGCCTTCAGTCGGGCGGTTTACGGGATGATTTGTTTGACGCTATTTCTCTCGCTCGTTGGCACCGTCCTTGGAGGGATTTGGGCAAATGACTCGTGGGGTCGGTTCTGGGGCTGGGATCCCAAGGAGAACGGGGCCTTGCTGATTGTTCTGTGGACTTTGGCCATTTTGCACGCGCGCTTGGGAGGATTCATCCGGGATTGGGGGCTGCATTTCGCCTCGGTATTCACTGCCGCAGTGGTCACTTTTTCCTGGTGGCATGTGAATTTCCTCGGGGTCGGCCTCCACAACTACGGATTCACCGCCGGAAAAAACACGATTTGGCTCTTTTACTCGGTGATTTTGGCCATCCTGATTTTCGGGTTCGTTGTCAGATTGCTTGAGGGGAAATCGAAGCCAGCAAATCTCTCCGAAAGTGTCTCTTGAATCTTGATGGGGAAGTCGCCACGTTCCCGCGCGTGATCCCAAACGTCCTTGCCGAACGCTACGCCTCGCCCGCCCTCCAATCCATCTGGTCCGCCGAGGGCCGCATCATTCTGGAGCGCGAGTTCTGGATTGCCGTGATGAAAGCCCAGCGCGATCTCGGCTTGGATGTTCCGGAGGAGGCCATCGCCGCTTATGAGTCGGTCAAGGACCAGGTGAATCCTGCTTCAATCATGGCGCGTGAGAAAATCACCCGCCACGACGTCAAGGCGCGGATTGAGGAATTCAACGAACTTGCCGGACACGAACAGGTTCACAAGGGCATGACTTCCCGCGACTTGACGGAAAATGTCGAGCAGCTGCAAGTTTACCGGTCCCTCTTAATCGTCCGCGACAAGACGGTGGCGACGCTGCGGCGTTTTCGTGAGCGCTCGGAGCAATGGTCCGAGCTGGTTCTGACCGCACGCACGCACAATGTCGCGGCCCAACCCACGACGCTTGGCAAGCGGATTGCCATGTTTGGCGAGGAATTGCTCAGCGGTCTGCAAGCGCTCGACGCCGTGATCGCCAACTACTCGGTGCGCGGGCTCAAGGGCGCGGTTGGCACCCAAATGGACCAACTTTCCCTATTTGAAGGAGATTCCACGAAAGTTGCGGATCTCGAGCAGCGCGTCGTCGCCCACCTCGGAATGCCTGCCGTGTGGACCAATGTTGGGCAAGTTTACCCACGCTCCCTGGACTTTCGGGTGATTGCCGCGCTGACCGACCTTTGCTCCGGCCCTTCTTCCTTTTGCAAAACCCTGCGCCTCATGGCCGGTCAT
>JBILPN010000119.1:0-8400 GCA_044373865.1 Luteolibacter sp.
ACTGGAGTTGACGCCCTTCGGCGGCACCCGCGATTCGGGACTCGGCGTGAAGGAAGGCGTGGTCGAGGCGATCAAGTTCTTCACCCACGAGAAGACCTGGTCGCTGCCCTGGTAACATTTCTTCCCACCATGCGCGACGCGGTCCGAGCCCAATGACGAAAGCCCCGCCGCCACGCCGCCGTCGCCCGTCGCCCGTCGCCCGTCGCCCGTCGCCCGTCGCGTTGCATTCAAGACCTACCCCCTCACTCCGCCCGCAGCCGGAAAAACAAGCGGCGATCCGCGGGCACCTGGATGACGACGGTTTCCCAGGCGCCGCCGTCGTGGACGACTTCGAGATTCCTGATTTCCGCCGGCTGCCAGGCACCCGCCTCCTGTGAAGTTTCGGGCACGAGTGTAGTGCCGACGAGTTCCTTCGCCCGGCGGTAGCGGAAGCGGGCAAGTCCGCTGGATGGGTCGAATCCGACAAAGGCGGGCAAATCCCCGGGCGTCGCGGTCAGCGGGTGCAGGTCCATCGCGTAGGCCAGCAGGTTCGGCAGTTGCAGCGGTCCGTTGAGGTGGAGCGGTCCGCGCAGGTTCGACGGCAGGTCCGCGAGCACCGGCCACGCGCCGAAGGTCCCCGGCGGGTGGAATCCGGTGCCCGCCAGCGCGATCTTCAGCGGCGAGCGCGTCGGGTCGTTGGCGAAAACCCGCAGGGTGCCGCTGCGCGCGCCACTTGCGCTCGGCGTGAAGCGCAGATGGAGCAGCGTGCTTTCACCGGACTCCAGTGACACGTCCTCCGGCTGCGCGATCGAAAAATTCGCAGGCCCGGTGCGCGTCACCGCCAGGCCGTCCAGGGTGCCGCCCCCGGCATTTTTGACTCGCAGCGCGATCTCTTGGGTCTGGCCCACCGCGACCGCGCCGAAGCTGAGCAACTCGCCGGAGTCCACCGCGGTGCCGTCCGACCGCTCGATGACCAGCGCGGGAAGTTCGTCGCCGATCCCCCGGAAACTTTCGACCATTCCGGCGCTGCCATTGCCGAAGCCGCCGATGGTCGCGCCAAGCGCCCGGACCCACGCGGTGCCGCTCAGGTCCGCGTTCTCAAGTCGCCAGCCGCCGGGGACGTGCTGGCCCCCGCCGAGGTCGGTCCAGCCGCTGCCGTTCCAGCGCTCGAACCTCACGAAAAGCAGCTGCGGCGCGCTGCCGCCGACCCGCCACTCGACCCGCCCCGCGCCGGCATCGACAAGTATTTCCCGCAGCGCGGGCACATTGTTCGGAAGGCGCGCCGCCGATGACCGCGCGCCGCCGCCGATGCTGGTGAACTGGCCGCCGGCGAGGATCCTGCCCTCGGCATCCAGCGAGAGGCTTCTCACGGTCGCGTTTGCCGTCGGGTCGAAATCCGGATCGAGAGTGCCATCGGCGAAGACCCGGGCGAGGCGGACGCGCGGCTGCCCGGCGATCACGGTGAAATCCCCGCCCAACAGCATCGCCCCGTCGGCTTGCAGGCAGATCGAGTGGATCGCACCGTTGGTCGGCACGTCGAAGGCAAGGTCACGGGTGCCGTCCGCGTGCAACCGCGCAAGCCGCCGGCTGACGGTGCCGCTGCCGAAATCCGAGCTGCCCGAAACGAGGATCCGGTCGTCCGGCAGGACCGCCACACAGTCGATCCCAAAGGTGTTGCCAAGATTGAACGAGGCATCGCCCGACCCGTCGGCATTCAGTCGGGCCGCCAAGCGCCGGCTCAAGCCGCCGGCCGAGCTGAAACTGCCGCCGACGATGACCCGGCCGTCACTCTGCGTGGCGATCGTGGTGACGGTGCCGCCGATGTTCGGGACGAATGCCGGATCGACGCTGCCGCTCGAACTCAGCCGCGCCAGGTGTTGGCGCGTCACACCGCCGATTTGGGCGAAGTCCCCACCGACCAGCAGCGAGCCGTCGGGCAGCGGACGCATCGCCCGCACGGGATGCGAGGGCTGAGGCTGGAACCCCGCGTCCTGAGTAAAACCCGGTGTGAACCGTGCCAGATGGCGGCGGCTGGTGACACCGCTGCCGAACAGCGAGGAGAATTCGCCACCAAAAGTCACGGATTCGTTCAGGGCCGAGAACACGCAGGTCACGCGCTGGTTGATTCGCGGGCTCCACATGGAATCGTCGCCCCCCCTCGGATCGAGGGCCATCAGGTATTGCGAATTCCCGGGAATCCCGCGGGAAAAGCCTCCCGCCATGAACGCTCCATGCCGACCCCGGCTCACCAACGCGTCCACCACCTCCGTGGTCGCCAACAGCGTATTGAACGTTGGATCGATATGGATGCCACCGCCGGTGATGATTACCGGAAACGGCGAGTGGGTCGGCACATTGCTGGTCACTGCCAGCCGGGCCTCACGGGTCCCGCCACCGCGGGGAATGAAGCGGATCGCGACCTCCACGCTTGCTCCCGCCGCGACCGGACCGGGGATTGCCGGATCGACCGAAAAATCCGCGGCATGGGTGCCGCTGACCGAGACCCGCAGGCCGTCGAGGCTGCCACCCCCGCGGTTGGTGATGACCAGCTTGCGAACCACTCCTTCGCCCAGCCAGCCCGCGCTGCCGAAGTCCGCCGTGGCGGTGAAGCGCGGCAAGGGCGGCCCTTCGTCCATCGCGATCTCGATGGCGGGATTCGCCGTCCCCAGCGCTTCGAGGATCTCCACGCGGGTCGAGCTGGCGGCGCCCATCCCTCCGGAAACCATGGCCCTTGCCCGTAACCAACCGCTGGCGGGCAGTATTGCGTTTTCCAGGATCCACGATTCCCCGACGCGGGCCGGCTCGCCGAGGTTCACCCACTCGGTGCCACTCCAGGTGTCGAAGCCCAGCCACGCGGGTGCCGGAGTAGTGCCGGAAAACCGCCACTCAAGCCGCCCGCCCGGATCGCGCGAAAACCGGCGTTCACCGGGCCCGTTGTTCGGCAGGCGCGCGAGCCGCGACCGCGCCACGCCGCCCAGCGTGCTGAACTCGCCACCGACCAGGATCGCGCCGTCCGACGCGAGCGCGATGCCGTTGACGGTTGCCGATGCCGCCGTGTTGAAATCCGGGTCGAGACGGCCATCCGCCAGCAATCGTGCGATCCGCGACTGGCTCACGCCGCCGATCTGGGTAAACGTCCCGCCCACCAGGATCAAGCCGTCCGCCTGAAGCGCCAACGTCTTCACATCGAAATTGGCGTTCGGGTTGAAATCCAAATCCAGGCTGCCGTCGCCATGGAGCCGCGCCAGACGGTTCCGCTCCACTCCGTTCACCGTCGAAAAAGGTCCGCCCAGCAGAATCCGCCCGTCCGGCTGCACCAGGAGCGTTCGGATGGCGAACGAAGCGTCCGCTTGGAATCCGAGATCCAGCGAGCCGTCCGGAAGCAGCCGCGCGATGCAGCTCCGTGTCTGTCCGGCCACCGAGCTGATGTTGCCCGCGATCAGGATGCGGCCGTCGCCCTGCACCGCCACGCTGTAAATCGTGCCCGTGACATCGGTCGAAAACCCGGGATCGATCGTCCCGTCGTCCAACAGGCGGACGAGGTTGCGGCGCGATTTGCCGTTCACGGTGGAGAAGTCACCGCCGGCGAGAATCCGCCCGTCCGGCTGGATGGCGATGGCGTGAACCGTCGAATTCATCGTGGCCGTGAAATGCGGATCGAGCGTGCCGTCCGGCAGCAGGCGACCGATCCGCGAGGACGAGTCACCGGCCAGCGTGGAGAACCATCCGCCAACGAGAATCCGCCCGTCCGGCTGCACGGCCAGGCCGAGCACCTCGGAGCTGGCACCTGGATTGAACGCCGGATCCAGCGAACCATCAGCGGAGAACCGTGCCAGCCGGTTGCGGGTCGTGCCGTCGATCGCGGTGAAGTTTCCACCGATCAGAATCCCGCCGTCGGCCGTCTCGGCGATCGCGTTGACGCCCGTCCCGGTGACGACCGGCGCGAAGTCCGCGTCCTGGTGCGTGCCGGTGCCGGCCAGCCCGAGCACCCACGGCGATTTCACCGGCACGTTGCTGTGGATCCGCAGGTTCCCTTGGCGCGGCCCCACCCCGCGCGGCTTGAAGCTCACCGTCACCGTGGTGCTTTCGCCCGGTGCCAGCGTTTCCACTGCCGGGCCGTCCACGACGAAGTCCGGTCCGGCATCGGCGGCCAGCCCGCGCAGCTCCGCCGATCCGCGGTTGGTGACCGTGAAGGTCCGGCTTTGTCCCGCTTGGAACCAGTTTCCCTCGCCGAAGTCGAAAACGGTGCCCGGTTCCGCGGTTGCCCCGCCCGTTTCCACCACCACATCCGGCCGCAAGTTGCCGTAGGGTTCCACCTGCTCGACCACCCAGGCGCTGCCGTGGTTCTGCCCGCCCGTGGCACGGCCGCGGACCCTCACCCAGCCGTGGGTAGGCAGGTCCAGCCCCTCGATTCTCCAGCCGCCTTCGATGCGCTGTCCCGCGCCATGATCCACCCAAGCCGCGCCATCCCAGGTCGCGAACCCCGCCCGGTCGGTGGCGGGCAAAGGCCCGCCGCGCCGCCACTCGATGGTCCCGCCATTCACCGTCAGCTCCGACACGGGAATGCCGTCGCTCGGAATCCTCGCCAGGTTCAAGCGCGGCTCGCCGCTGACCGTGGTGAAAGATCCGCCGAGCAGTATCTTCCCATCGTTTTGCAAGGCGACCGCCCACAAGCTCGCCGAGAGCGCGCCCCGGATCATCGGATCGAAGTCATTGTCGATCCGGCCATCCGGGTGCAGCCGGACCAGCAAACGGTTTCTCCAGGGATTCCGCAGGCCGAGAATCATCCGCCCTTGCTCGTCCATCACGGCCGATTCGATGTCGTAGCCGAGCGACGTCCGGTAGTCCGGATCGAGCACGCCAGCGGCATTCACTTTCGCCATGCCAATTCTCTCCTGACCGCCCATGCGGGCAAATTCTCCGACGATCACATAGCCGCCATCCGGCTGTTGCAGGATGCCCGTGACGGTCCCGTTGGCCGACGGGTTGAAGTCTTCCACCAATGTGCCATCCTCCCGGATTCTCGCCACGTTGCCCCGGGTGACTCCGGCGACCGTCTGGAACGAACCGCCGATGAGCATGCCGCCATCCTCCAGCGGCAGGATGCATTCCACATTGCCGTTCACCGTCAAATTGAAGGACGGGTCCGGTGTTCCGTCGGGCAACAGCCTCGCCAGCCGCTGGCGCGTCACGGTGCCGACCTGGGTGAAAGACCCGCCGATGAGAATGCGACCCGCAGGGTCGATAGCGATCACCCTCACCGTATTGTTCGCGCTGGCACCGAATCCCGGGTCCGGCGTGCCATCTTGAAGCAGTCGCGCCAAGCGCTGCCGCGGCTGGCCGTTCAGCGTCGTGAACGACCCGCCGATCAAGATCCGCCCATCATCCTGCACCGCGATGCAGTCGACATCACTTGTGAACGTGGGCGCAAAACCCGCGTCGAGTGTGCCATCCACCTTGAGCCGTGCCAGCCTCGACCGGCTCACGCCGTTGATGGCGAAAAAACTGCCCGCGATCAAAACCTGCCCGTCGGGCTGGACCGCGAACGAGCGCACGGTCGAATTCGCGGCCGGCTGGAACGCCGGATCGATGTGCAAGCCGGTCCCTGAAAGTGGCACCACGAACGCGTCCTCCGCCCCCACTGGTCCACTCAGTAATAGTTGCCCGCGGCGGAGCCCGGCCGTGCGCGGGCGAAACCGGACCTCCACCGAACTGTTCGCCCCGGGAGCCAGGATTTCCGTCAGCTCGCCCGTCACCTCGAAGTCCGCCGCGCCGGCATTTCCTGCGGAGATTTCCAGGCCCGCCAGCGCGCTACTCCCCGTATTGGTCACCGTCAGGACGCGCGGCGCGCCTGCCTCCAGCCAGCGCTCGGTGCCGAAGTCGGTGATCGTTTGGCCGGAGGAAAACGGCGGCCCGCCTGCGAAGGCCACGGTGAAGGCCGGCTCCGCTGCCGGGCCCAGCCAGAGCGACGCTTCGATGATCGTATCCGATCCATTGCGCCACCCGCCGCCCGCCCGCCCCCGCGCCCGCAGCCACGTGTTTTCCGGCCGCGCGCCGGTTGCGAAATGCCAACCGTTCCCCGTGCGCGTCGCCGGTCCCGCATCTTGCCAGCCGGCTCCCACCCGGGTTTCCAAGCGCGGGTCCCGCAACACCGGCACCGCGCCGCTGTAATTCCAAGCCACGCCTCCGCCGGCCACCACCAGCTCGTTGGTCACCGTCCCGGGATGCCCGAGCACCGCGAAGCGGCTGCGCGCCGCACCGCCGATCTGCTCGAACGCTCCGCCCGCCAGCACGCGGCCGTCACCGGTCAAGCCCAGCGACAGCACATCGCCATCGGCCCCCGAGTCGAAGGACTCCTCCAGCGACCCGTCGACCCGCAACAAGGCCACGCCCCGCCGTGGCTGACCGTTCACCGTCGTGAATCTCCCGCCCGCCAGGATCCCGCCGTCGGCTTGCGCCACGATCGTCTCCACCTGGCCGTCGAACGCTGGCTGAAAGCCGCTGTCGAGGCCGCCATCCGGCAGCAACCGCATCATCCGCAGCCGCGGGTGACCGTTGATCAATGTGAAGCCTCCTCCCACCAGAATTCGCTCTTGCGCGTCGAGCGCCACGCAGGACACGTCGAAGTTGTGGGTGATCTGCACCGTCGGATCCAGGGTGCCGTTGGAATGGAGCCGGGCCACCCCGGCCCGCGTGACGCCGTTGACATTGACGAACTCCCCCGCGACCACGACCCGCCCGTCCGCCTGCACCGCGAGGCTGCTGACATGCCAGTTGAACTCCGGAGCGAAACCCGGATCCCGCGTGCCATCCGGCCCCAGACGAATGAGATCGCTGAAACTGAAGACGTTGACTCCCGCCACCAGCATGCCACCGTCCGGCAGGACCTTGACCGCCCGCACCGGGCCATGGGCTGGCCAAGGGAGCGAGCGGTCGATCGTCCCGTCGGGATACACCCGGATCAAGTAGCCATCGCTGCCTCCCGACTGCGACCGGTTACCGCCGATCCACCACCGACCGTCGTTCAGTTGAGCCAGGCAGTCCACCGTCGTCAAATCGGGTGCCGGCGCGAAGAACGGCAACACCACCCCGTCCGGCGCGGTGCGGCCGACGAGCTTCACGGCCGCTCCCCCGAGCTGGCCGAAAGCGCCCGCCACCAGCAACCCGCCGTCCGGCAAGGCTGTCGCCGCATGGACCGCACCGTTCGCCCCGGGCGCCGGTGGCAACGCCGTCTGCGCATCCAGCCCCGTCGAAGCCAGCAGCATCCCGGTCAACCCGCCCGCCATCCATCGCCGGATCATCGAAGCCGCGCGGCGGGCGGGGTAGGGGAGTCCACGGTAGGATTCCGAAGCCTCCCGCAACCCCTTGGCCGCCTGATATGACGGATCCTCGAGACCCGATTCCAAGGGGCTGGCAGTGGCTACGCGGCAACTCATTCGGTTGGGATTCTAGCGGAAAACCGGCACCCGCCAAGGGGGAGTCGCGGGTTCACGCGTGATGCGGGGATCCTTTTGTTCAAGGATCTCATAAAGCGGGGAAATGGCTTCCTCCTTGGCAATGAAGTTGGATTCCACGACGGCAAGATCCGCCTTGAAACCCATGAAAAGGCTGAACTGTTTGGCCGGTTTGACTGCGTCTGGAGGGGCGGCCGAAATCGGGGTCGCGCAAGCGAGAGCAAAGATCGCGAAGAAAGTTTTCATAGGAGGAAGACTAGCCATGAGCGCTGAAAAAAGATCGGTGATCCGTCGAGGAAATTCCCATCTTACCGTCTACCCACACGGCTAGGGCTGGTGAAGTCCACGGCAGCCTCGTGGCCTTCTGGAACTGGTGCGTGTGGGACGGGATCCACCCGACAGGGAAAGAGGTCTTCAAAACCGGCTGGCCGCAGGACTCCCTGCGACACTCCTACGGTTCTTTCAGGAATGCGCTCATCCGCAACCTCCCCCAGGTGGCCGAAGAGATGGGAACCAGCGAGACCATACTCCGCTGCCACTACCACAATCCGATTACCTTGAAAGAGGGCGAGGAGTGGTTTGCCCTGCGCCCAGCCATGATCCGATTTGATCCGATTTCCAGAGGGCAAAACGGCAAGCCGGAAATGCCCCGCCGCGCTGGATCCGCGTAGGATTAAGCAAATGCTCGCTTAATGCGCCTGTGAAAAGTGCCGGGAACAGGACTCGAACCTGCACGCCTTGCGGTGCCTGGACCTAAACCAGGTGCGTCTACCAATTCCGCCATCCCGGCAATGCGGGCAGCCTAGCGGGCCCGCTACCGCCCGCAAGCCGGCTTTTCCACGGCTTTTCAGGTGCCTTCTCGGGCGGTCAGCTCGCGAGGTGCTTCTCCATCCGCAGGTGGGGCTGACCGACTTCCTCGAAGCGGTCGCCGACGACGTGGTAGCCATTGCGGGCGTAGAAACCCGCC
>JBILPN010000121.1:0-8375 GCA_044373865.1 Luteolibacter sp.
ATGCTGTATTGTCGGATTCGTTATTTCACGGACGGTGCGGTGATTGGCAGCAAAGCGTTCGTCAACGAGGCCTTTGCCAGTGCGCGGGATCGCTTCGGCCCCAAGCGCAAGGATGGAGCAAGGAAGCTGAAAGGAGGCGCCACTCCAGCCAACCGCGCTTTGTGGACCTTGCGGGACCTGCGGAAGGGAATCGCTTGAACGATGAAGCTTGATGGCCCGAAATTACGAGAGACAGAAATAATCAGTTTTTTGCTTGCTGCGTTATGTTAGCGTGATTTTTGGCCTCGCTTTGAAGGAGGTGTTTTGCGGTCGCGCGGCTCTTTGGGGCTTGAAATTACGAGAGACAGGAACAACGGTGTCCGAAACTACGGGAGACAGAAAAAATCAGATTCTTGCTTGCAGTAGGCAGGGGCTGCTTGGCGGCGATTGAGACGGCGATGCGTGCGCGGACTTCCTTCAGGATGTTTGTCACCTGGATCTCGCGCAGCTTGAATTTGGCCATCACGTCGGCGGCGCTGGAACCGTTGCTGACCGCCTCGAACACGTCGCGGAACAGCGGCGGCATTTTGGCAAGAGCCTGGGTGACGGCGGAGGATTCAGGGGAGGGGGAGGAGAAAAGTCCCGGCTGCCTCGTCGAATCAGTGATCCCGCGTGCCTCTAGGACTTGTGCGCGAGATGGGGGGCGTGCTTCTGAAAATACTCCCGGCTGTGCTGCGCTGAGTCCTTCTTGTCCTGCCGCAAAGATTCGATTTCCTGCGTCGTCAAGCGACCTAGCGCGAAGGATCGTTCGCGCTTCTGACTCGGTGAGGGAAGCGGCTGAACCGGCGTAGAGGTTTTCGCGGGTGAGGAATTCACGAAGGGGAACCTCACTGAATTTTTCTGTCAGGTCAAGCGGTGACTTTTCCGAAAGCCGGATGTTGGCGCTGAATTGCGCGGCTCCAAGCGTGGCCATTTCCACGACTTTCCCGCCGTTTGCTTCGATGTATTGGCGAAGTTCAGAAAGACTTCCTCCGCCAGTCACGATGTCATCGACCAGAATGTATTCGCGGCCTGAAATCACGGCTCCAGCGAACTGCGGGCGGAACGCAAGGCGGTGCCATGCTCCCTTGCCCGTGCGCCCGACCTTGTTGGATTGCGCGATTCCTTCATTAACTTCCAGTCCGGCGATGTGTCCGATGTAGTCGGCGAATTTACTGGGGATTTTATTCCTGCCGCTGGCTTCCTCCGCATGAACGGGAACCACGATGGCCTGCGGATGTCTCGCTACGAGTGCCTTGATTTTCTCCGGCTTGGAAAGGTCCATGACCAGTTGGGCGGCGGCGTCCGGGTCGCCTGCCTTGGCGGCGGGATGATCGGGGTGTTTTACCACGGCGTTTGCTGTGCTCATTTGGAGCACGTTCGGGAAACTCTTTGGCCATGGCGTCGGACTACTGAACAAGCTCATCTGCCCGTCCTTGGTCGTCTCTGGCCCCATGAACATGGATTGCTGGGTGCTGCGCTGGCCTTGGGTTGCTGGCTTCACCATTTCGGGGGCTGACGCCTCGGACGGGGTGTTGCCCTTCAGCGCGTTCATCGTGCCGACTTTGACCTGTCCGAGCTTCTGCGCAGCGTCCGGAGCGGTGGCGGCGGTGAAGAGGTCGGGCGTTGACGGTGAAGAAAACAGGGCTGGCTCTTCCATGAATCCTCGTTCCCGGGCGGAATTGTAACCGTAGCCACTTTGATTGATGGTGATGGCGTCCATGAACTCCATGCCTATCATGATGCTGATTTCCTTGGTGCTTCGGATCAGCGCCTGCGTGTCATGTTCTGGTCCGCACGGGAAGGCGAAGGGTCGCCCGACGGATGGTTGTGCGAGAAGATCAACGAGGTGTATTTCTTGCTATGAATTTCCCTCAAGCGCGCCAGCACGCCGAGGATGTCAGCAGGATGTGCGGAGGTTTCATTGATGGTGCCGTTGACGTTCGACACAGGGATTTCCCGGTTGATCAAGTCCGCCAAAATGGCTGGGTAGAATGCCAGACCAGATGCTAAGGTTCTTGTCATATCGGATTTGGTGTATTCAAAGGCGCTTGTGGCGGAGGTGGCACAGTAGCTCGCGAGGGACTAGTGCGCGCTTGCATGTGCGAGAAGGGGGTGGGTTTCGATGGCGAGCGTTGGAAAGAGGTTTCGCGAATCTATCGAGAGCTTCGAGTGCACCGGCCCCAATCTTGTCATAGGATTTCGCGTGCCGTGGGCGGCGGAATCTGCTTGAGTCTTGCCCATGCCTCCTCGTGTCAAGACTGTCGCCTCGATTTCAGTCGAGAAATTCTTCAAATCGCACGCCGACGCCCTCGGTCTAACCTTGCATGGCGAACAGGTTGGTTTCGAGAGGCTCATCAGCGAACCTGCGATGAATCGTCCGGGTCTCGCGCTTGCAGGATTTTTCTCTTATTTCGCTAGAAAGCGTGTCCAAGTGTTGGGAAATTCTGAGTTGTCCTACTTGAAAAAATTGCCGGAACCCATGCGCATCGATCGTTTCCGACGGATGTGTGATCGCGATATTCCCTGCATTGTCGTTGCTCGGGGTTCGCAGTTGGACGCCTGCTTGACGCAAGTGACCAAGGACCATGGCATCCCAGTTTTTGGGACGAGCCAAGTGACGATGAATTTTCTTAACTCGGCGACGATCCGGCTTGAGCACGAGTTTGCGCCGAGCGTGACCTTGCATGGTTGCATGGTGGACATGCGTGGTGTGGGTGTGTTGATTGTCGGTAAAAGTGGTGCGGGAAAATCTGAAACTGCGATTGGACTGCTAGAGCGTGGTGCGTCTCTCGTTGCGGATGACATGGTCCGCGTGAAATACGTGGGTGGTGAGCTTGTGGCGACCTCGCCGGATCTATCACGTGGCTATATGGAGATTCGGGGGATTGGCATCATCAATGTTGCCAACCTCTATGGCCTAGCCTCGATCCGTCCGGACAAGCGTCTAGACCTTGTTGTCACCCTGAAGCCACAGGTTGATCTTAACGAGGTGGACCGAGTTGGGCTTCAGCAAAAGACCTATGAAATTTTAGGTCAGCAAGTGGTTCATGTTGAAATTCCTGTTGGTCCGGGGCGCGACACCGCACGCATGGTCACCATCGCGGCTCTTGATCAACAGCTTCGCCGTCTTGGCTACAACATGGCGGATGAGTTTAACCAAAAGTTGCTCAAGCACATGTCCGGGGACAAATCTTGATCAAGCCGAGCGGCGTGCGGTTTTGGGTTCTGAGGGCAAGAAGTGGTTCCAGCTCTCATCGAGCAGTCCATTTTCTTGCATCCCGAACAAGGGTCGCCAGCGAGGAGCGAAAGGTTTGATCTGCGGGTGCATGTTTGCTTCGTGAGGCAGCTTATTTCCCTTCCGCGTGTTGCAGCGGAAGCATGATGTTACGATATTTTCCCAAGTTGTTCGGCCGCCCTTGTCGCGCGGTAGCACGTGGTCCAAGTTTAACTGGGTTTCAGGCAGGACCTTGGTGCAATATTGGCAGGTGAATTGGTCTCGCAGAAAAACATTGCGCCGGGTAAACTTCACCTCGAGCCGCGGCAAGCGATCATAAACTGCCAGCACCACGATTTTGGGCACGCGCAGGGCGATGATGGCGCCATGGATCATTTCCTCAGCGGGGCCTGCAGTTTCGCGCGAGTAGCAAATCCACGAAGAAAGATCATGGGTATTGAAGCGTTCGTCTCCCTCCACTTGCACGACCTGGGCGTGCCCGATGCAGAGGAGGTGCAAGGAGCGCCTCACCGAACAGGTGTGGATCGGCTGCCAAAACCGATTGAGCACAAGCACAGGATGTTCGAGTATGGTATTCATCACCTTTCCCAACCAATCGCTGGCTAGGCTAGCAAGCTTGGTCAGCCCGGCAATCCAAAAGCTTGGGAAAATGACAAATTTCGTCGCGTCTGTCAGCGCCTCAGCCTGTCAGTCCGCCAAGCCCTGGGCGTACACCTCGTCTTGTGTGAAGATGATCAGCATGGGGCGGCAGCAAATTTCACAATCGTAGTCCACTTCCGTCGGCATTTCCGCAGGGTGTGGCATTGCAACTTCAAAAACTTCAAAACAAGTTGGGCACGTGACTTCGGCAAGTTCCATGGGGGAGGATCGCACGCGTTGTGGAATTTTCCAATGGTAGAATCCAGCGGCTTGCAAGATCCGAAGTGCCTGACATGCTGTCGGAAAGATGGCTGAGAAAACTTTGTTTGAAAAAATTTGTGATCGGGAGATTCCTGCACAAATCCTCCATGAGGATGCGCAATGCATTGCCTTTCGCGACATCTCGCCGCAGGCACCGCAGCACATTCTCATCATTCCGCGCAAGCCGATCCCGCGTGTCGGCTTAGCTGCTGCGGAGGATGCCGCCTTGCTGGGCCACCTTCTGCTGGTTGCCGCGCAGGTGGCGAGTGCCGTGGGTATTGGCGAGAGCGGTTTCCGCCTGATTATTAACAACGGTGCGGATGGTGGCGAAGCGGTCCCTCACCTGCATGTTCACCTGCTCGGCGGCCGTCAACTCACCTGGCCTCCCGGTTAAACCTTCCTTCATGAACTGGAATCTTTTTCACCTTTGCGCCGCCACATGGCTGAGTGGCAGCTCGTGCTGTCCCAAGCTGCCCACGTCTCAAGCGCCGCCGCCCAAGTCCGTCGTCCTCGTCCACGGTTTTCTCGAAAATGGCTCAAATTTCAAAACACTCCGCAAGCGACTGGAAAAACAGGGGGTCGAGTGTTACGTCGCGCGCCTCAAGCCGAGCGACGGTCGTGGCGGGCTAGAATCCATCGCCGCCCGTCTCAAGCAGGACATCGACGGCGCGTTTGGCACCGAGCAGTCTCTCAGCATTGTTGCCTTCAGCATGGGCGGGCTCGTTAGTCGTCACTACCTGCAACAGCTTGGTGGTGCAGCACGTTGTGAGAGATTCATCACCATTTCCTCACCTCACCATGGCACGCGCGCCGCTTGGCTTTACCCGAGTAAAGGAGTCGAGCAGATGCGACCAAGCAGCGATTTTCTCAAAAATCTTGCCGCCAGCGAGGAATCCCTAGGAAACGTCGAGTTGACCTCTTACCGCACCCCAATGGACCTCGTGATTCTGCCGCCGACGAGCTCCGTTTGGGAGTGCGCGGAGAACGTGGCATTTCCCGTATTGCTTCACCCGATGATGCTCACGAATCACCGCGTCTTGGACGACCTTGAAAAACGGCTGCTGAAGTGAGCCATGCGCCTGGCCCGCCCTCATGCGGGTGGTTCCGTGCCCTTGCCGGGAAATTTCGACCCTATTCGGCGGCCACTTTGCCGAGAACCTCGACTTTGACTGCCGCGACGCCGCGTTTGACAAAGCCTAGACGTTCAGCCGCGCCCACCGTCACGTCGATGATGCGCCCCTTCGTGTAGGGGCCGCGGTCGGTGATGGTCAGCACCTCGGATTTCCCATTTGCCTCATTGATTACACGAACTTTGGTGCCCATGGGCAGGGTCTTGTGAGCTGCGGTGAAGCCATGGTTGGACAGCTTTTGCCCGCTTGCCGTCCGCGTTCCAGAGTTTGAGCGCACGCAATACCACGAGGCTTTGCCAGTTTGCACCGACTTCACCGCGTAGCCGGAAGCAGCTTCGCTATTTTCCTTTTTGGAGTTCGCATTCCCAATGGAAGCGCAGCTGGGAATCAGGGTGACGCCGGCGATTGCCAGGGCCACGGATTTTAGGTTCCGGGTCATGTTCATCGTGTTAAGTCCCCTTTGGGGCGGGGCCGCAATACGCCGGGATGCTCGTAAAAACAAGGAAAAACGACCCAATGCCAAATCTGGGGGAGTTCAAGAAATTCCCAATGTTTCCAAGGGATGTGGACGATCTATTTAAGATGTACAAAGGACTATTTTCAGGAAGTTTCCAGAAAATGCGGTCTTTCATCGGTGAAGCGGACCGCCGCAGCACTCCTTCGAAAACTGCTCAAACCTGCGATTCCAGTCCGGAAAAGCATTCCTCGATTTCAGCCGGAAATTCGGCCCGCAAGCTGCTAAATCAAGCGGCATGTTAGATCAAGGGATCTCATTGAAACCAAATCGCTTCAACGCGGCAGACTTCGATTTCGTCGCCTCGCTCTTGGCGGGAGCCGACCAAAAGCCCCATTTGATGAAGCTGTGGGGCGACCCCGAGGCGCTCCGGGAGATGTTGGATTTGAAGGAGGTTCTGCGCGGGATTTTAGAATCGCCACGAGCGATCTCCGTCTCGCCGCGTTTCTACTTCTACGTCTTGGTCCGACATGCCTTTTTGCAGGTGGACTTGAGCGAGCCGGAACTGGCTGATTACGTTGCAAAAGTCATCACTCGGAGTCTTTCTGCATGCCCGGCTGACCCGCTTGAGAATGTGGCCCGAGGATTCACGCACAGCGCGGATTTTGTCACCCTCATTGCCTCCGCCCGTGGCAGAACGCGTTTTCACCTGCAAGTGGCTGCGGGCAATCAGTTTATGGTGCTTACCGGGCTTTATCCGGGTTTTTTGAAATCTCGCGCTGAAAAATCTGGCGAGCCTGAGCTTGGATTTTACGAATCCTTTGCCCGCGAGTCGTTTCGTAAAGCCGCAGGAAACCGATATGCGCCCGGAGCGGCTTCGCGTCAATTGCTCGGGACACTGGCGGATGTGCTGCCCGTCGCGCGGCGCTCACTCAACCGCGTGGCGGAGGAGTTCGTCTTTCTCGGCGGGGCCTGAATCATCACTGCGCTTGGTACCATTTCACACGGGCCAGCCGCCAAGCGTCGTCCGCCTTAATCCACTCGAAAGTCACATCGTAAATCCCATCCGCTGGCCGGTAGTGCGGCAACTCAACCAAGCCCTCCAAGCTCAAATCCACCGTCGCAAGCGCTCCCTCGACACGCACCGACCGGATTTCCTGAATTTCGAAACGCGTTTGTTTCGCCTGATTCGCCAACCAGGAAAACCCGGATTCCAGCTCGGAGCGCTCGAAGCTCCCGTTCGCCTCACGAATCGTCGGGGTGTCGAGCTCGACCTCACTGGCGAGCATCCGGTTGAGCGAATACGTCGCAAGCTGGCGACTCGTCCGGCCAGCACCGACATCCAGCGTGATCGTGCTGAGAAACGACGCTGTCCGCCGTTTCACCACTTGCACGGGGGAGAACCACCACGTGCCAAGGCCGATCAAAGCCGCCAACGCCGCTCCGGTGGTGACCCAGCGCCTCACGCCGTGCCTCCTTTCTGGCTCGGATCGAAGAAAATCCGGATGTCCGCCTTTTTGGTGCCCAGCAGTTGCTGTGCGCGCTTGAGTGCCGCGCGCGTCGATAAATTCGGATTGCGCGGATTGCTCAAGAAAATGTGGCTTTCCCCGGCGCGGCGGTCGCAGCCTTCCTGCAAAGTCACCAAGACCCCGGACTTTTTCAAAACGCGGTAAACCTCACGCGTGGCACCAGAGATGAGCAAATGCAGGCCGCGTCCTCGCATGAAATGCACCAAATCCTCCAAGGCCATCACGCTGGTCGCATCCAAATGACGCGCATTCTTCAAGCGCAGAATGATCACCCGAATCGCCGGATCCGTCACCGTCCGCTGGATTTGAGTCCGAAATAGCTCCGCCGCTCCAAAAAATAAGTCACCCTCCACATGGACGATTGAAATCGCTGGGATCGGCCGATGCCGTTTCTCACCCATTTCACGCAGCTCGCCGGCGTCGCTGAATTCATACTCAATCAAATAAGGCCGACTCGCCTTGCGCAGGAACAGGGTGATGGAAATTCCCACGCCGATAAAAATCGCCTCGTGCAAGGGGACTAGCAAGGTGGCAATGAACGTGATGATCAGCACTGCGGCATCTCCTCCCGTTGACCGCAAGCAGATGCGAATGTGCCGCAAATTGAACAAGGACAAGGAAAGGACGATCACCAAAGCCGCTAGCGCCGACTTCGGCACATAGTCGATCAGAGGCACTCCCCAGTCCACAGAGGCCGCGATCACCACCGCCGCCGCCGCTGTGCAAATCCCTGAAAACAGCGATGCAAAGCGGGTGAGTGCGCCGGAATTGTGGTTCAACATCGACCGTGTCAGCGAGCCGGATGCCGGCATTCCGCCTGCGAAAGCCGTTGCCAAATTCGCCATCCCCACCGCCAACATGTCTTGGTTCACATCCGCCCGATCCCCCGTCTTGGAGGCCAGCGTCTTCGCCATCAGCGAGTTTTCCAACGAGGCGAGGAAGGCGATGGCGAACGCGATGCTCACCAGCGCGGAAATATCCGTGAAAATATCCGAGCGCACCAAATTGGGCATTTTGAACATCAGATCCTCGTAAGAAAACGTCTCAAACGTCTTCATTCCGGCGAATGGGCCGACCTCCTCATGAATCAGCGAGCCAAAGCCAAG
>JBILPN010000122.1:0-8369 GCA_044373865.1 Luteolibacter sp.
CTGGAGCGGCGCGTCGGCAGCGAGCGGGTTCATGAAAAGTCGGGTTTTGTGAAGCTGCGTGGCACTTAGTGGCAGGCAGCATGGGCAAGCGCGCCGCCGAGGAGAAGAGGATTCTGCCTTTGGGTTGCAAAGGCCTCACGTATTATCGGGAAAAATTCCCCTTGAGCTTGGCCTCAGCCCTGTTCTTACTGCGTCAGCTCATGGGCAAAAACCTATCATTTTTCATTGGCGGTCTGATGGCCGGATTGTTTCTCTGCACAGGCGGATTCGCTTGGTATCTCAGCAAGGGAGACGCCTCGGGCGGCTCGCAGGTGCGAACGCTGAAGTTGGGTCACGCGCTCGATCCGTCGCATCCTGTTCACGTTGCGATGGTGAATATGAAGGAGCGCTTGGAAGCGATTTCCAATGGGGCGATGACTTTGGAGATTTACCCGAGCGGCGTGCTTGGCACGGAGACCGAGTGCTTGGAGCAATTGCAGAATGGCTCGCTGGCGCTGACCAAGGCGTCCACAGCGCCGCTTGAGGGCTTCGTCGAGGAGTTGAAGGTTTTTGGCCTGCCCTATGTGTTTCGTGACGAGGCTCATTTTTGGAAGGTTTTGGAAGGCGAGGTCGGCAAGGAATTGCTTGAGAAGCCTCGGACGCAGAAGCTGCTCGGTCTGTGCTACTATGATTCTGGCAGCCGAAATTTTTACACGTCCAGTAAGCCAATCCGCACGCCAGATGACCTCAAGGGCATGAAAATCCGAGTGCAAAACAGCCCCGTGGCAATCCGCATGATTGAGGTTCTCGGTGGCTCGGCGACGCCGATCGCTTTTGGCGAGCTCTACACTGCGCTCGCGCAGGGGACGGTGGATGGCGCGGAAAATAACGTGCCGAGCTTCGTCACCAGCCGCCATTTCGAGGTCGCCAAATACTTCAGTTTAAACGCACACACTCGGGTGCCGGACATGGTGCTGGTGAGCACGATCGTTTGGGACCGCCTTTCGCCGACTGAACAGGCATGGCTCAAGCAGGCAGCGGACGAGTCCTCAATTTTCCAACGCGAGTTGTGGGCGGAAGCCACCGCGAAGGATTTGGCGCAAGTCCAGACTCAGGGGGTGCAGGTGATTCAACCGGATGTGGATGCCTTCATTAAAAAGGCTGCACCGATTTATTCCGACTACGATGGCACGCCAGTCCAAGCGCTGCTTGAGCGGATCCGTGCGGTGAAGTGAGCGGTGCAACCCAATTTTTAACCCAACCATGATTCAGAATCTCTACCGCGGCGTGGTCCGCTTGTTGGAAGGCGTGCTGATCGTCGCGATGGCGCTGCTGGTGTTTGATGTGTTGTGGGGCGTCATTTCGCGGATTCTCGGAACCTTCCGCGCATGGTTGATGACGGCTCATGATCTGAACCTCGCCTTCCTGCCAAGTGGGCAAAGCCCGTGGACTGAGGAGCTCGCGCGCTTTTTGTTGATTTGGGTTGGCATGCTTGGCGCGGCGGTTGCATTCGGTCGCAATGGCCACCTCGGTGTGGATTATTTTGTTGGGAAACTTCACCCGGATGCACGGCGGTGGATGCGCGTGCTCACTTGGGCGACCGTGATTTTCTTTGCGGCGATTGTGCTGCTCGACGGTGGCTGGTCCTTGGTGCGGCGGACTTTGGAAATGGGTCAGGAAACTCCTGCGCTGGGCATCCGCAAGGGCTGGGTCTATCTGGCGGTGCCGTTGAGCGGCGCTTTCACCATTTTGTTTAGCTTGGTCAATCTAGTGGTCTGTCTGCGCGGTGGACTGCCGGGGCATCCAGACAATCACGCGGAGCCAGAAGCGCCTCCTTCACCTCACTCTTTGCCTGCGGAGCCGAGCGGCCCTCTTCCGTAAGCTCTCACTTTTTCCGCAACCGGAACGTTTGTCATGACTGTCATCATTCTCATCCTGCTTCTCAGTTTCATCGTCATGCTGGTGATGGACATTCCCATCGCCGTGGCCATCACGCTGGCGACGTTTTTTGCGATTCTCGCCAATGGCGAGGATGCTGGCTTCGTGCTTGCACTGAAAATGAGCAATGGCATCGACAGCTTTACCCTGCTGGCAATTCCATTTTTCATCCTATCAGGTCTGCTGATGGGGCAGGGTGGAATTGCGGCGCGCTTGATCGATTTTGCGGCGGCTTTGGTCGGCCGGTTTCCCGGTGGACTCGCCTATGTGAATACGCTCACGTGCATGCTCTTTGGCTCGATTTCTGGCTCGGCGACTGCGGCGGTTTCTTCGGTTGGCGGCTTTATGATTCCAGAGATGCTCCGCAAGGGATACCCGCGCGAGTTCAGCGTCGCGCTCACCACGGCGGCGGCCACGACTGGCTTGATCATCCCGCCGAGCAATATCATGATCGTTTATGCGGTGGCTGCCGGCAGCGTTTCGATCATCGGACTGTTTCTCGCTGGCATTATCCCAGGCCTGCTCGTGGGGATCTGCATCATGGTTTCCTGCTTTTTCTGGGCGCGGAAAAATAAGCTGCAGGGCGATGTGAAAACGCCTTGGCGCGAAGTCCTGCGCGCGCTCATGCGTGCCCTGCCGAGTTTGTTTTTGGTGATCATCGTGATTGGTGGCATCCTTTCCGGTTTGTTCACGGCCACGGAGGCGGCGGTGATCTCGGTGGCTTACTCGTTCCTGTTAGCAGTGGTTTTTTACCGGGAGGTGAAAATGGCGGATTTGCCGCAAATGCTGCTCAAAGGTGGTTTAACCACGGCGGTGGTGATGTTGCTGATTGGTGCGAGCTCGGCGATGTCATGGCTTTTAACCACGGAAAATGTGCCACAAACAGTCAGTGCGGTGTTGTCCGTTCTAGCAAACAACCCGCTGTTGCTTTTTCTTGCGATCAATCTGTTGCTGCTGCTAGTGGGCACTTTCATGGATATGACGCCGGCGGTGCTCATTTTTACCCCGATCCTTCTGCCGGTGGTGACGGCGGTGGGCATGGATCCTCTGCATTTTGGCATCATGATGATCACCAATCTCTGCATTGGTCTCTGCACCCCACCGGTCGGCACCTGTCTGTTCGTTGGCTGCGGTGTGGGTAAAACCACGCTGGCGCGGGTCACTCCAAGTTTGATTCCATTTTTCATCGCGATGTTTGTCGCGCTGATGTTGATCACCTACGTGCCATGGTTTTCGACGGCTTTGCCAAACATGTTCAAGTGAGCGACGGCGCTCGTTTGGAGATGGCCGTGGTTTGACCATGAATGTCATGGGGCCGTGGGCTTGGGTTTTGCCCGTTTCGTCACAAAGACTGCCCAATCCGTCCCATTTGCGGTGACGAATCCGCTGGCCCCTCTCAAGTGGCTGGGTGACCAACAAAGCAACTTTCCCGCCGCCGCGCCGCATTGGCTCTGGGCAATGCCACCGCTCCGTTTCTCGCGTGGGGGCGATGCTGCGGATGATGGGGCTTTTTGTTCTTTCTGCGCAATTTTCCCACGCTTTTCCGCCGGCGCCTTTTTACACGGTCTATGGCGATGTCCGGGATCAATATGGTGTTTTGATCCCGGCCGAGGGGGCCTCGGTGGTGGTTTACAAAGGCGGCAATGAAATCATGCGCCAGTCGCTGGTCGCGGCAGAGGGCACCGATTTCAATTACCAACTGCGGCTGCGCATCGACATGTTGCGCGGGTCCACCACCACTTACAGCTCGGTCGCCCTGACGAGCGGCACGGTTTACACGCTGGCGGTGAGCATCGGCAGCCAGTTATACTATCCGATTGAAATGGCCACCGCCCCGGTGATCGGCAGCGCTTCGGCACGTCGCCGTCTCAATCTCACCCTTGGAGTGGATGCCGATGGCGACGGGCTGCCAGACGCTTGGGAAGAAGCCCAGCTCTATCACGGCGGCCATCTGCCGGGGGACGATGGCTGGGATTTGTCGCTCATCGATAAGGATGGCGACTTCGACCGGGACGGGGTGAGCAATTGGAGCGAATACCTCGCCGGCACTTATGCCATGGACAGCGATTCGGTCTTGAGCCTTTCCATCAAGGAAAAGCTCGCCACCTCCGCGCGGCTGGAATTCTACGCCTTCTACGGCAAGTCCTACAAGTTGGAGTCCACCACCGATCTGAAAACTTGGACCGCTGTTCCGTTTTCCGTGAGTGCTCCCGCCGCACCCGATGCCGCCGCCGCGCAGTCTTCGCTCACCTCCACGGTCACCGCCGTGATCAGCATCTACGCGGATGCCTCCGCACCGTCCACCTACTACCGTCTAATCGCCCGATGAAATTTTTCCTGATTCCGCTCTGTGCGTTGCTCCTCACCGCCGCCAGCGTGCAGGCGCAGTGGGTGGATCGAACCTATACGCTGGCCGCCGGTTGGAACGGCGTCTGGATGGCTGGCGACGCCACCCACACCACGGTCGCGAACCTCTTTTCCTCCAATGGCGCGGTGCTTGAAGTCTGGCGCTGGAATCCCGATCCGGACGAGACCGCCTTCACCACCACGCCCTCCACCCCCAGCACCAACAGCGAGGAATGGACGGTCTGGAAATCCGATCTATCCGAGCAGGCGCTCACCCAGATGATCGGCAACTCTGCCTATCTGATCCGCTGCCACTCGGCCACCTCGGTGACGATCCGCCAGCGGGCGATTCCTCCCGCCTCGACCTGGCTGATCTCTGGTGCCAATTTCCTCGGCTTCCCGGCGGTCTCGGGCACGCCGACGATGAGCAGTTACCTCGCCAGCTTCCCTTCGGCCAGCACCACGGTGCTCGCACCCGGCGCGCAGATCTACAAATACATCGGGGGCAATCTAAGCAGCTCGAACCCGATGCTGGTCTCCGCCGGTGCGGAAAGGATGGATCCTAACAAAGCCTATTGGTTTCAAATCCCCACCGTCGGCAACTTCACCGCGCCGGTGGAATACGAACTGCCCAGCACGAGCGGACTGGCCTTCGGCCGCAGCCTAACCGCCATCACCGCCGGGGTGACCAACCGCAGCACTTCCAGCATGACCCTCACCGTCTCGGTGGAGGACTCGGTCGCCGCCCCGGACGGCCAAACCGCAGTGACCGGTCCGGTGCCACTCACCCGCCGCATCTTCAACAGCGCCACCAATGCCTATGATGAAACGCCGATCACCGGTCCCTTCTCCGTCACCGTGTCCGGGTCCGCCCGCTTGAATCTGGATTTCGGCGTGAACCGCTCGGGCATGACGGCTTCCGGTTCGCACTATGCCTCCATCCTGCGCATCAAGGATGCTGCTGGCCTCACCGATGTGCGGCTGCCAATCAGTGCCCAAGCGTCCACGCCGGCTGGCCTGTGGTATGCGCAGGTGAAGGTGACGAACGTCCAGAATGCCAAGGACCCATCCGGCGGTTCCACCACCTCACAGCCATTCCCGTTGGTGTTTCTGATGCACATGGATTCGGGCAACGTCGCCCATCTGTTGTCCCAGGCCTTCGTCGGCAAACTGACAACTGCCGGCAATCCAATGGGAATCTCCCTCCGCGAATCGGGGATCCTCGGCTTCACTCAATCCGACGTGAAACCTCAGCGCTACGTCGCTCCGCAGCTGCCCTTGTTTCAAACGATCACCCGCAATTACGGCGACTTCGCCACCGGTTCCACCGCGCAGTGGACCATCCCGGTCTCGTTCGATGACGAGACCAATCCCTTCGTCCACACCTATCACCCGGATCACGACAACCTCGATACGAACTTCAAGACCGCCCTCAAGAGCGGCGATGAAAGCTACACGATCACCCGCACCTGCAGCTTCACCTTCACCAGCAGCCCACCCGACGGCAGCACCATCGCCGGCTGGGGCACCACCGTGCTCGGCGGCACCTACGCGGAAAATCTAACCGGTCTCGGCGGCACCGCTCCGCCCACCCCCGCCGGTAGTAAATTTCTAACGGTTTCCGGCACTTTCGCCATGCGGCGGATTTCCGAAATCTCTGACCTTCAGCCGTGATCCAACCTTTTCCACTTCACACCCATTCCATGAAAGCCAAACTCGCCATCCTCGTCCTGCTGTCCGCCGCCCCGTGGGTCTATGCGGGATCCACCGTTCCGAAACTGATGAGCTATCAGGGCCGCGTCACTGACAGTGCGGGCGTCGCCATCGGCAACACCGCGGCGGTGAACCGGACGGTCACCTTCAGCCTGTATGCAAGCCCCTCGGGCACTGAACCCAGCTATCGGGAAACGCAGACGGTCACCATCTCCGGCGGCGAGTTCAGCGTGCTGATCGGCAATGGCACCGGCGTTACCAACTACCCGGGACCCACCAGCCCCGCGAAGTCCATCACGACACTCGACGGCGTCATCAATTCTGCGGCGACCAGCGCACTCTATCTCGGCATCACCGTGGACGATGGCAATTCCGCCACCCAGGACACCGAAATCTCGCCCCGCCAGCAACTCGTCACCGGTGCCTACTCGATGCGCTCCCTGATGGCGGAATCCGTCGCCAGCGGCGCAGTGACCTCCACCATGTTAGGTGATAGTTCGGTGGGTACCAATCAGATTGCTGCGGGTTCGATCAACAGCGTAAAACTCGGGGCCTTGGCGGTTGAATCCGGAAACATCCTCGGCGGAGCCGTCACCGCTGCGAAAATCGACACCACCACCGTCGGCGTCTGGACGCCTTCGGGGAACAACATCTATCGCAGCAGCAATGTCGGCATCGGCGTCACCAACCCCGCGTCGGTCTTGGAGGTGGCGGCGAGAACCGGAACCACCACCACCCCCGCCACCAACGGTCTCCGGGTGGTTAACGCCACCAACACCGCCGGCAACAATGCCGTTCTCGCCGCCGGTGTGGCCGGCTCCAGCGCAGGCAGTCCGTTTGTGTCATTGGATATCTCCGGAATCAATGGCTGGTCAATCGGCGTGGACAATGCGGACGCTGACAAACTGGTGTTCAAAAACAGCTGGGATTTCACCGCCAATCCGAAGATGGCCATCGACGTCGCCGGAAACGTCGGCATCGGAACCACCAGCCCTACCGAAAAGCTGACAGTTTCAGGCGGTTCCCTCAGGGTCACCAGCACGAGTAATCCTTACGTGGTGGTCTCGAATAGCACCAATCAGGCCGTTCTCGGATTTGCGACAAGCGCGGGCGCATGGTCCAGCTCTTCCTCCACCAACGATGTGGTCCTCAGGTCGGACTCCTCCAAAGTGATTATCCAAAGCGGTGGGGCGGCGGCGGGCCTCGTTATTGATACGGCGAACAACGTCGGGATCGGCACTTCAGCGCCCGTGGGCAAATTTTCGATCAGCGAGACCACCGGCACCGCTGCCACATCGAACGCTGGCAGCATCGTGCTGGACCATGAAAACACGGGCGGTGCCAGCAGCATCGTTTTCCGCTCGAAAAACAACCGCGGCAGTGACTATGCCTATATTCAGTACCAGGACGATACCAATGCCGGTGGCACCGGGGAGGTTTCCCGGCTCACGATTGGAACGGCAAATGATGCTGACGACAACATCATCCTCGCTCCCTCCGGGAAAGTGGGCATTGGCACGACCACCCCGCTCGCTCCCTTGCATGTCGCAGGTTCCACCAGCCTCACGTTCAACCAGCAGGGAGTCTTGGACAATGGAGGCGGGCACGATACCAACAACGCGAACCATGTCGAAAGTATTGGCATTTATTGCGACAGCCGAATCGCGGCATCCGCGTTCGATTCCTTCTCGGACTCCCGCATCAAAACTGACCTGCTGATATCCGACAATGCCGCCGACCTGGAGGTTCTGCTGGGAATCAAAATCACCGACTATCATTACAAGGACACTGCCATGCACGGAAACCGCCCACAGAAAAAGGTGATCGCCCAGCAAGTCGAGTCGGTATTCCCACAGGCGGTGACGCGGAAGGCCGGGATCATTCCGGACATCCTCACGGGTGCCAAGACGAGGGATGGCTGGGTGATGCTGGTCACCGACCTCAAGGTAGGCGACAAGGTCCGCTTGCTGGCGGACATGGAATCCCCCGTGCAGGAAGTTCTCGAGGTGCGGGTCGGTGCCTTTCGCACGGCTTTCATTTCCAAGGGAGCTGACGTCTTCGTCTATGGCCGCGAGGTCGATGATTTACGTTCCGTGGACTATGATGCCATCGCCATGCTCAACGTTTCCGCCACCCAGCAGCTGTCCAAAAAGCTCGTGGAGAAGGACGCCGTGATCGCCGCCCTCGAAGCCCGTTTGAGTGCCCTGGAAAAGCGGGTTTCCGCCGCAGAGTGATCGGGCTAACCGACACGACGATACTTTCATTTAACGCAATTTCCCATGAACTGGATTTCAGGTGATTCAATGGCAAAAACCCGGCTGCGGCGCCTCGCCGCGTGCTTGCTGATCGGGCTCGGGGGCTGCTCCAGTCTGCTGGCGCAGTATGAGATGAAG
>JBILPN010000123.1:0-8283 GCA_044373865.1 Luteolibacter sp.
CGTGGCGATTCCGATTGTCTTTGCGGCGGTGGCCGAGGGCGGGAAAAGCGGGCTGTCCTCGGAGGCAGAGACGCGCAGCAGTTGGATCGTTCCGATTTGCATGGCGGAAATCCGGGCCTCGCGCGAAGGGCGGCCCCAGTTTTTCACCAAAACCGCGGCGAAAGACGTTTTTCCGCCGGGTGGGGATGTTTGGGCGCTCGCATTTTCTGCCGATGGCAAGCCGCTCGGCAAGGTGCCAAAGGCGACTTATGACAAGGGCAGCAAAGAACTCAACGGGCAGGCGATCCGTTACATCGCGACCTTGAGTTCGAAAGCGCCAACCGCGAGCACCGACAAGAGTCCGTTGCTGCGCGTGAAAATCTCGATTGAATATCCGGCGGTTTCGCCAGTGGCGAAGCGCCAGAAAATTGATTTTTACACCCGGATTCCATGACGGTCACTTCTTCTAAAAACCGGGGTTTTTCGCTTGTTGAGTTGATGTTCTCGATGGCGATTGGCTCGATGATATTGATTTTGGCGGCTACGATGTTGGGCAACGCGGGTGAGAGTTACGAGCGTGTTGGTGGTGGGGTGGCGACGGAGCGTGAGGCGCGCGCCGTGATTTCCCAGCTGAGTGCGGATTTCTCCACGGCGAAGTTTCACAAAGACAGCGTGATTGAGAAATCCACGCTTGCGTGGGCTACGGATCGGGTGGGTTTTCTCTCGCTCCAGCCCGCAGATGCCCAGTCCGAGGCCGGGCGCATTGGGGATCTTTGTGCGGTGAATTATTACCTTGAGGATCTGACGATTGGCGGGAAGGTCGTGCGTTGTTTGATGCGTGGGTTTCGCGAGAGCAAGGACACCTTTGATGGCTTGGGAAATGGGGCCATCCAGCCGCTCTTCGACAAGCGATCTACGGTGGATGAGCCGATTGCCTTCGGGGTGGTGTCATTCGCGGCGAGGCCGAAGTCGCGCGATGCCACGGGCAAGTGGGCGGATTGGGTTAAGAGCGACACGGTGGGGCCGGAGGCTTTTGAGGTGAAGTTGGTGGTCGCGCGGCGTGAGCTTTCCGGCCGTTTAAAATTGGCAAGTGATTGGGATGGCACGGGCAGTTCTGGCAAGTTTCTTGGATCGGCCACGGAGCCGGAGCGAAATAAATATCTCGAAGTTTACACAACATTCATACGTTTCGGTCATCATGCAGCCCTCTAAATCCTCACAAAATTCCGGTTGGGCGGCGGGATTTACCCTGCCTGCCATCCTCGTGGTCGTTGGTGCGCTTTTGATTCTTGCCGTCGGTCTCCTGCTCGTTGTCGGGATTGAGCGCAGCACGGCGCGCTCGTATGTGGACCGCCAGCGCGCGGAGTTGGTGGCGGGCGCTGCGATTGAAAATGTCCGCGGAGTTTTGGAGCTTGAGGCGGCCAATGATGACTTTCTCGTGCTTCCATCCGCACTGGCCGCTCCCGCTCCGATCACTGCCGGGCGTGATTTGGCGCCCAAGCTTTTCATCGCGCGTGGCAAGGCGAGTTCCAGTGGAGTTTCCTACCGCTATGTCCCGCTTTTCAGCAACAATTTCACGGCTGTGCCTGAGACCGCGCTTTTGGAACCGCCGGTCGTCGAGCCATTGCTTGGAACGGTGCCGCAAAATGCCATCGAGTTCCAAGCGCTGCCACATCAGGACAAGGTCCGTGCGGCGTGGTTGCCGGTGCAAGATGACAAAGACCGGCTGATCGGGCGCTACGCCTTTTGGGTCGAGGATTTGCAATCGAAGGTGGATCCTGCTGTCGCGGGCAATGCGAATGGCCCGGGTGGGAGCCATCTCCGCTCGGCTTGGCCATTTCCAGCGCCCGGCCTGTCGTCCGAGCCATTCAAGGTGGGAGATGCTCCGCTTGATCAAATCGGCCTGCATTCGATTGATCCGGCAGCCACGGATGACCAACCGGGTGGCTTGGGAACAAGCTTGTTGAACAATCGCAAGGTTTTGATCTCCCCGGATTCCTTGTTGGCCGCCGCTGGGTTTGCGCCACCGATCGCGCGGGACCTTAGCACCGGGCACTTGAGTGACCCGAAAGCGCGGGCGGTGGAGGAAAATCTCGCCACGGGTTTGCGGCCCTACGATGAGCAGCCGGTCGTTCCCTACGCGGTGGGAATTGACTCGTCTGTGGCTGGATTGCCCAAGCTCAATTTGAATCAACTGCTTTCCCAAAGTGGCGATTCTGCGGTGGGTGAAATGGCGGCTTTCATCAAAAAAGCCCTGCCGCGCTTTGATGCGGAGCGCAAAGGTGGTTTCCTTGAGGAGGATTATCTGAAGACTCTGGCAGCCAATGCCATTGATTACGCGGACTCGAACAACGAGGCGACTGTGAGCATGGGCAGCTACCGCGGGCTCGATGGCTACCCGCTGGTCAGTGAGTTTCTGCTCAAGGTGCGCTGGGAGAATATCCGGACGGCTGGACGGCGGAAATTTGTCGATCTCTCGGTCACGACCTATGTCGAGCTTTGGAACATGACCAATGTTGTCGTGGAAGGCAGTGCGGCCGTGAGTTATGAAACCAAGTATGGTTTCCAACTTCCACCGAACCCGAATTTGTTCAGCTTGGGGGATCTTTCAAATGCGACCAATCTGGCAAGCACCCTCACCCAGAGTGGCGGTTACTATTGGTTCGCGCCGTTCCCGGTGAAATTGCAGCCGAACGAGTATCGGGTGTTCAAGTGCGGGACGGTCAACTATTCCATCAATGCCGCCTCCTCCTCTGAGTTTGTCACCAGCCCGATGACACTTTCCGGCGAGACGCTCGGGGTCTCTGGCGCGGGCTACCGGATGCGGTGGAATGACCGTTTGGTGGATCAAAGTCGCGGTGCAATTCACCGCAATGACGCCAGCATTCACTATCCCTTGGATGCCAAGGGAACCTCGCGGCAGCGTTTTCGGACCAGCATTCCGAGCCATTCCCACAACGCGGGAGGCTTCGTCAATAACATGGGGGATCCGCGGATGTCGGCCTATAACACCTCGGCACAGGATGCGAATGTGTATCCTCAGAATTTTAGCCCGAACCGGCGGAACATTCGTTTGGGGTCGATTTATAACGGTTCGAACGTAAACACCATCTACGGGCGGGTCCTGCCGTCGGAATGGCCGGATGGCGGGCATGATTCGCCGTTTGGAGTGGATGCGATTCATTCCTTGGTCGGGCTTTCGTTGGGGGATTTCCAGGATGAGCACCGGGTGGAGCCGGATGATGCGCGGTTTTACACCTCACTGCCGAGTTTGGCCTTGGGCGCGCAAGAGGCTCCGACGCGCTTGTCGAATTCAGGGCGTTTTTTCAGTGCGACTGAGTTGGGGCGGATTTATGACCCGATCATGTGGCAGGTCAGGACGGCCACCGAGACCACAGGGGCGGCCGGTCGCCCATGGGGAGATGTTCTGAGCAGCAGCGTTGCGAGTTCCCGCCATGGGGGGGGTAACACTCTGCGGATTGGCCGCCCTGAGCACCCCTTGTTGGATGCGCCGGGCACGCGTGCTTCCCACCTCTTGGATTTGTTTCATGCCGGTCGTTCACGTTCGGATAGCGCGTCCGAGCGTGAGGGGAAACTTGTTGAAATCAAGGGACATGTGAATATCAACACGGCGTCCAAGGGAGCTTTGCGGGCGATGCTTGCGGGGCGGATCTTGCAAGATCCGGAAATTCGCAAATTTACCGGCAACAGCCACACCGGCGGGATCAGCAAGATTCCGGTGACCAGCAAGCTCAATCCGTTGCCGGATGTGACCTTGGTGGCAGACCGCATCGCGGATGCGATCATTCGTTCGCGTCCCTTCGCCAGCACCGCGCAATTGGCGGACACGCGCGAGGCGGATGGAACCCGGGTTTTTGGAAATTCGACCTTGTTTCCCGGTTTTGGAAATTCGGGATATCCGATCATGCAGTGGACGGATGCCGCAGCGGAGGAGACTTTTGCGAGAACCTACGAAGCGTCCACGGTGCGCTCGCGGAATTTTCGGATTTGGGTGATTGGGCAGGCCTTGAGCCCGACGACTCTCACCAACGCCGCGCCAGAGGTTTTGGCCGAGTTGCGCCGGGCTTACACGGTTTTTGCCGATCCGGGTGAACGCAAATCCGATGGCACGATTGATCCGACAAAATTCAGAATTCGAACCCTTCATGAAAAAGATTTTTAAAGCACTGATGTTGTGCGCCGCCCTGGTGTCTTTGGTTTCCGCGCAGGAGGAGACGCCGCAGGTCGCCTTCGTCCGCATTGTGAACGCGGTTTCTCCTGGCGTGGGAAATGCCTCGTTCATCGTGGATGGCCGGAATTTGTATGAGGATGGTTACAAGCTCGGTCAAACGACGGGGGGGTATGGAGTTGCTGTCGGCACGCGCACGATCCAAGTGGAGAAGGAGGGCGTGCAGAAGGGGACCACCAAACTGACGCTTGGGCTCGGTGAGACGGTCACTTTGATCGCCTTTGCAGAGCGCTTGCCCGTGGAAAAAGAGAATGATCCTCCCAAGTGGACTATCAAATTGCTCCGTCTCAAGCAAGCGACCGTGGAGCGTGGCTATGGCCTTTCCTTGGTTTCGGTTTGTGGTCCATCTGAGACGGTCGTGGAGCTCGGCTTGCTCAGCACTGGCAAAGCGGTCCGCTCGGCGGCCAAGCGCTTGAGCATCACCAAGGTGGACATCGGCAATGCGCGAGGTGAGGTGGTGGTGAAAAGTGGTGGGAAAAACCTCACCATGGTCTCGCCTGACTCACCCGGAAATTACGTGGTGATTCTCTACGAAACCGCTGAAGGCGAGACCGAGGCGCTGAGCTTCTACGACCCGAAGTTCGTGGTGGCGGGCTGAGCTGGAATGAAGATTTTCAGGATCTCCAGCGCTTGCTGAGGTCTTGGTAGGCGTCGATTCGGCGATCTCGGAAGAAGGGCCAGATGCGGCGGAAATTTTCGACGTTTTGGAAATCCACGTCGTGGTAGAGGATTTCCTCGTTTTCGGTGGAAGCTTTTGCGACGAGTTCGCCGTAGGGATTCGCGATGAACGAGCGGCCCCAGAATTCGGTTCCGTCGTAGGTTCCGCAGCGGTTGACAGCGGCAAGGTAGCAGGCGTTGGCGACGGCGTGGCCGCGTTGAACGGTCTCCCATGCGCAGTGTTGGGCGTCTCCTAGGCTGGGTTTTTCTTCGGGTAGCCAACCAATGGCGGTTGGATAGACGAGCAGTTGCGCGCCGCCGAGCGCCATCAGTCGCGCCGCTTCTGGATACCATTGGTCCCAGCAAATGAGCACGCCGATTTTCCCGAATTGGGTGTCCCAGACTGGCCAATCGCTGTCGCCGGGGGTGAAGTAGAATTTCTCCTCGAAGCCGGGGTCCTGAGGGATGTGAGATTTGCGGTAAAATCCCAACAGCGAGCCATCTGCGTCATGGATGGCGGCGGTGTTGTGGTAGAGGCCGGGGCCGCGGTGCTCAAAGAGCGAGGAGATGAGCACGATGCCGAGCTCTCCAGCCAAACTGCCGAGGCGGTCGGTGACCGGGCCGGGCAGGGGATCTGCGAGATCAAAACGCGCGGGGTCTTGGACCGTGCAAAAATACGGGGTAAGGAAAAGTTCTTGGGTGACGACGATTTGTGCGCCTTCTGCTGCGGCTTGGCGGATCAAGCGCTCATGGTGGTCGAAGGCTTCTTCCTTGGTGGGGAAGCTTGTGGATTGGAGCAGGGCAAGGCGCGGCATGGCGGGGAGCATCGCTTTGTCGCGTGTCGGGATCAAGGCTCAAGAGGTGAGTTCCCATGGGAAAATGGGGTGGGAGTGGTGGGTGGGTTGAAGAATTTTCCCCTTGGTCCGTGGCTTGAGTGCTTGATCGCTGGGAGGCAAGTGGCTTTCTTGCGCGGGTGATTCAGCGGCTGCCATTTCAATATTTCGGGACTGGGGAGGACGTCGGGCGTTTGGGGAATTTGCTACGCGAGGGCTTGCTTGCGGTGGATTTCCCGTGCCAAGGACGGCTTTCGGTTTGGAATTTGGCGTGTGGGCGTGCGGATGAGACCGGGGCGCTTGCGGCGGCGCTGGCCCCGGCGGAGATCGGCCATTACTTCGGCATCGATCTGCGGCCGGACGCCGTGGCAGAGGCGGCACGGCGTTGGGCATTGCCGGGCGGGGAAATTGAATTTCGCTGTGGGGATGCGGCGTCGCTCGCTGGCATGAAATGGCTGCCGCCGGCGGATTTGATTTTCATCCGGCACCAGAATTATTGGCATGACCCTGCGGCCTGGGACCGGCTTCTGTCCCACGCGCTGGAGTCCCTGGGGCCAAGCGGGGTGCTGGCCTGCACGTCTTACTTCGACCGCGAGCACGACTTGTTGAAGGCGAGCTTGTTGACGCGTGGGGCACGGATGGTTTTCAACGTGCGCAATCCGGCATCGCGTGCTTTGACCGATGTGGCGGGGAAATCGGTGGATCGGCATTTGGCGGTGTTTCGCCCTGCCTGATTCGCGTGCGCCCGGCGGCAAAGCTCCGCTTGCATTGGGCGGCGGGCGGGTGTCCTGTTTTACCATGAAACTTGGATCCATATCTCGATGGATGGGGTGGGGTGCGATGCTCGGGTTGGTGATGGGGGCGCTGAGTTGCACGACCACGTATGACGCGTATGGGAGGCCGGTGCAGTCGGTGGACCCGGGCGTCGCCGTCGCTGGCGCGGCTGCGGCAGGGGTGATCGGCTACTCGATCGCGCGGGACCGTGACCGGAATTGGGACCGGCGTTATTATCACCGAGAAACCCATCATCGGCATGGCGTTTACGACCGCTATGGGCGGCGAGTTTATCGCTAGGTGAGGGGTTTTGCCGGGTAAAGTGGTGACAATCATGGCTCGTCAACCGGGAATTCAGTGGGCAAGCTGCGGTCTCACCAGTGCCTGCGGCAGCGCGGCAGGCCGACACAGCACCTGCAATTACACATCTCGTGAAAACTTTTAAAGAACTCGGAGCCCGTGCGGATTTGATCCTCGGTCTCAATGAATTAGGCATTCATCACCCGACGGAAATTCAGGAAAAGGCGATGCCGATGCTCTTGGAGAGCGGCGGTGACTTGATCGCGCAGGCGCAGACGGGGACGGGCAAGACGGCGGCTTTTGGCGTGCCATTGTTGATGAAGGTGGATCCGAAATTGAATGAGATTCAGGGGGTGATTGTTGCGCCGACGCGTGAGTTGGCCAAGCAGATTGGCAAGCAGCTTTTCCGGTTTACAAAGTTTTCCGAGAAGAAGATTTTTGTCGAAGTCCTCTGTGGTGGCGACAACTTTGACCGGCAGGTCGCGGCCTTGCAGCGGCCGACGCATGTGGTGGTTGCGACGCCTGGGCGGTTGATCGATCTCGTTCACAAGAAGGCGCTTACGCTCGTCTCGACCAAGCATTTGGTGTTGGATGAGGCGGATGAAATGTTGAGCATGGGCTTCAAGAAAGAGCTCGTAAAAATCTTCGGGTTGACGCGTGGCCGCCGCAGCACCTGGTTGTTTTCCGCGACGATTCCGGATGCGATTCACGGCCTGATCAAGGACTGCATGAGTGGCAAGCCGCAGATGCTGAAAATTGACAAGGGGCATGTTGTGAACCGTGACATTGACCACCAATTTGCGATTTGCAGCCGAGATGAAAAGACCGAGTTTATGGTCAATTTCCTCAAGCGCCAGGGGGAGAGTCGTGGGGTGATTTTTTGCCGGACCAAGGCGGGTGCGATCGTGCTTGGCAAGCAGCTCACCACGCGTGGGTTCGCGGTTGCGGTGTTGCAGGGCGACCTCACGCAGAAAGAGCGGGATACGGTGATGCGGTCGTTCAAAAAAGAGCGGATTCAGTTTTTGATTGCGACGGATGTTGCGGCTCGAGGCATCGATGTGGAAGGCTTGTCATTTGTGATTCACCATCAACTGCCGGAGCAGACAGAGTATTACACGCACCGGAGCGGCAGGACGGCGAGGGCTGGCAAAAAGGGGATTTCTCTTGCGTTGATCGAGCCGCGTGAGCGCGCGAAAATCACGGGCTTGGAGAACGAGCTTGGCTTGGCATTCAGCGAGGTTCACTGAGGTGCTGGGGGGCGCGGGTTGGCATCGTGGCTTGCTTCCGCCGAAATTTTGAGACATTCCAACTCCGTGAATTTTTCGAATTATCTGCAAATGGACCCTCATCTGTTGGTGGGTTTGGTCAACACGGAGCTGCGCAACCACAGCGAGTCCTTGGAAGACTTGCTCAAGACGCATGACCTGGATGAGGCTCTGCTGGTGGCGAAGTTGGCGGCGGCAGATTATCACTACCAAGCCGTGCAAATGC
>JBILPN010000124.1:0-8196 GCA_044373865.1 Luteolibacter sp.
CGCCTCATGTCTCGTCTCTGCACTCATAAGACCCGCAATAAAGCACAGACAACGCCTTCATGAAAAGCAGAACCAACTTGCCCAAGCTGCCTAACGCATCGATTCCGGCATTGGCTTTGCTTCCTGAACCGTCAAGCTCACAACCTTACACCATGCAAAAACCCTTCAAGCTCCCGCGCCTCTGCATCACGCTCACTCTCACGGCTCTGTCCTCCGCACTCCTCGCGGCGGAACCTCTCAAGGTCATCGCTTGGAACATCGAGTGGTTCCCCGGCCACCGCCCCACATCCTCCGTCGCAGATGCCGCCAAACACATGAAAGCCAGCCAAGCCGCGCTCAAAAAACTCAATCCCGACGTCTTCATCGGCCTGGAAATGCGCGACTGGGCAGCATTCCATGAACTCGTCTCCGCCGTCCCCGGACTCACCACTCACGTGGTCAGCCATTTCGTCGATCCCACAACTGGCGAAACCCGACCACAACAAATCGGCATCGCCTCCAAACTCACCTGCCGCGCCGCAACATGGGAAACTTGGAAGGCTAACGTCCCCAATATCTCACGCGGATTCTCCTTCGCCGCACTCGAACAAAAAAATGGCAAACTCCTCATGGTCTATGGAAATCACCTGAAAAGTAACCGCGGCGAACCCGCTGAAGTCGCTCTCATCCGCAATGACCAAACTCAGCAACTCATCGCTCACCGCAAAGGGGTCGAAATGGCTTTCACTCACCAAAAAATCGCCGGTTGGATCCAAGCTGGAGACTTCAACACCAACCACGACGGGCAATTCCCACTCTGCAAGGTCGTCGAGGAAATGACCAAGGCCGGATTCCACAACTCGTGGGCGAACACCCCGCAAAACGAACGCCTCACCTGGCGCGGTGACTCGTTCGACCGCTACAAACCCACCACTTTCGACTACATCTTCACCCTCGGACTCGGAACCCCTCAGGCGAAAATTCTAGAAACTCCACGCACCATCAGCGACCACCACGCGATCAGCATCTCCCTGCCTCAAAACTAATTTTCCCCACCCTCCCCATCCAACAACAGATGGTTGGAGATGGCTGGACATGCGCGGCGCTTGTTCCATGCTCCCGCGCATGCCCACCGTCCATGTCGATCTCGCAGACCGCGCCTACCCCGTCGTCGTTCGTCCCGGCCTCCTCGCCGAGGCCGGAACATGCCTCCGCCAAGCGGGAATCGATGGACTCCGCGCCGCAATCATCAGCGACGAAACCGTCGCCGCCCTCCATGCCGACACTCTGCGAAACTCACTCGAAAATTCAAATTTCCATGTTTCCCTCCACACCGTCCCCGCAGGTGAGGCCTCCAAATCTCTAAGCCACGCGGAAACCCTCTGCCGATCCATGATCCGCGCAGGACATGACCGGAAATCCATCATCATCGCCCTCGGCGGCGGCGTCGTTGGCGACCTAGCGGGATTCGTCGCTTCCATTTTTTACCGCGGCATTCCCTTCGTCCAAATCCCCACCACCATCGTCGCGCAAGTGGACTCTTCCGTCGGCGGAAAAACCGGCGTCAATGTCGGCGAGGGCAAAAACCTCCTCGGGGCCTTCCACCAACCACGCCTCGTTCTCGTCGATCCAATCACCCTGCAAACACTCCCGGACCGCGAGTTTCGCGAGGGCTTCGCCGAGGCAATCAAACACGCTGCCATTCGCGACGCTGACATGCTCGATGACCTCGCCGCCCTCAACCCGAACGGACGCGAGGTGCCTGCCGACCTCATCGCTCGCAACATCGCGATCAAGGCTCGCATCGTCGAAGCGGACGAACACGAAACGCGCGAAATCCGCGCCCTGCTCAATTTCGGCCACACCATCGGCCACGGCATCGAAGCCTCGCTTCCCTATGGCGAGATGCTCCATGGCGAGGCGATCTCTCTAGGCATCCGCGCCGCCCTTTTCCTATCTGAGCGCCACGCCAATCTTCCACCAGAGGCCAGCGCAAAAATCATCCGCCTGCTAGAGCACTATCAGCTCCCACTGATTCTCCCCCCCACCATCACCACCGACAAGATCATGGAGAAACTCGCTCGCGACAAAAAATTCTCCGCTGGAGCCATTCGCTTCGTCGTGCTCGACGCCCTAGGCAGCGCGCGCGTCATCCACACCCTCCGCAACGAACACCTACAAGAAGCCATCGAGCACCTCAGAAGCCTCTAACCACAACCCAAAACCACTTCACCTAGCACAAAGTGGTTGATCGTGAGCGGTTTCGCGACGGCCTAGGCTGGGGTGAAAGCAAGTTTCTGATCTTTTCTGCCTCTGGTGGTTTTAAATTACAAATCATCGCTCACCTCTCAAGCTCACTCCGCCCCCAAAGCTGCGGGATCACGCCGTATTTGACAGATCCGTAACCTGCGCGGAATCTTGAATCATCGCCCTTAAACCATGATGCAAACCATCCAAACATGGGTCTTCATGAATCACACGATCTGCCAATTCACGCGCCTGACCCAACAACAAGGTGTCACCTAGGAAATCCACAAACCGGAGATCAGAAACACCGCTCTGTGCAGCTCCTAACGCATCACCTGGACCTCGAAGCTGCAAATCTGCCTCCGCAATCTCAAACCCATCCGCCGTCTGCTCCAGAACCCGGAGTTTTTCCATGCCCTGCTCACTTTTACCATCTGTCAATAGGATGCAGTATCCTTTATGACCCCCTCGACCAATCCGCCCTCGAAGCTGGTGAAGCTGCGACAACCCAAATCGCTCCGCATGATGGAGAATCATCACACTGGCATTTGGAACATCAACCCCGACTTCAATCACCGTTGTCGAGACCAAGGCCGCAGTTTCTCCTTCCCTGAAGCGGCGCATCACTTCCTCCTTCTCTTCAGGTCGGAGTTTACCATGAATCAAATCAACACGATATGACTTCAATCGCTTCTGCCATTTGGCAAAAGCCTCCGTCGCAGATTCGATTTTCAAACTCTCACTCTCCTCCACAAGTGGATAAACCAAATAGGCCTGCCTCCCTTGCCCTAACTGATCCTTCACAAACTTTGTCACGTCAGTCTGCTTTGGAGAAACTCTCAACGCAGTTCGAACTCTAGCACGTCCAGGTGGCTTCTCATCAAGAATTGAAACATCCAAATCACCATAAATCGTCATCATCAAGGTTCGAGGAATCGGCGTCGCGGTCATGACCAAAACATCTGGCATCAGCCCCTGACGGATCAATGTCGCCCGCTGGGAAACGCCAAATTTATGCTGCTCATCAATAACGACCAAGCCCAAGTCTCGAAACAGCAGGCGATCATAAAGCAATGCATGCGTCCCAACAACAATCTGAGCTTGATCGGCACCCGAACCATTTCCCTCATTACGATTGCCAGTTTTAAGGTGAATCTTAACCCCAATCGGTCCCAACCACTTCATGAACGTCAAATAATGCTGCTCTGCTAAAATTTGAGTCGGAGCCATCAACGCAGCCTGACATCCCGTCCCAATCGCTAGCAACATCGCAGCCATCGCTACAAATGTCTTCCCGGATCCAACATCGCCTTGCAAAAGCCGATTCATCGGGCGCGTGGTCCGCATGTCGGATAGAATTTCTTTAATCGCGCGCTTCTGCGCACCAGTTAGATCAAAGGGCAAACCGTTGTAAAACTGCTTCAACAACATCGTTCGCGTCCCAAGAACTCTACCTGAATTCTCAAGATGACGCATGCGCCTCCACACCACATTCAATTGCAGCACAAAGAATTCCTCAAACGCAAATCGGCGACGCGCTAACTCTGCCTCCTCCATGGAGCTTGGAAAATGCACCTGTCGATACGCATCTGCACGACTCGCACCATCCGCATCTCCAGGATGAACAGACACAAACGTCGTCGGGTCCGCTCGCCGCAACAGCAAATCAACACACTCTCTCAACCGCCGCTGCGGAATCCCCGGAATCTTCCGATAGATTGGCACGATTCGCTCCAAATGAATTGAAAATTGGTCTTCATCTTCTCCCAAAACCTCAAACTCAGGATGATCAATCAATAATATCCCGTTGTAATCTTTAACCTTGCCATAGATGCTAACTTTCTGACCGACGGCGATTGTCTTTTGAATATATGGCATGTTGAACCAGCGGCATGTGATCTTGCCAGACCCAAAAATACCACCCGTGCCATCCAAGATGACGGCCTCATAAACTTGGCGCCCCCCCCCAAAACGCTTCATACCCGCATCAATTACAGATCCTCGGAGGCAAACTGCACTGACCGAAGGAAACGTTGGAAAGGCATCAAAACACCTTCGGTCTTCATACCGCTTCGGAAAATGATCAAGAACGTCTCCGATCGTCAAAATACCAAAAGCTACAAATGCCCGCTCCTCATGCAACGAGAGCATGGACAATCCAGCAAGGCCATCTTTTACCGAGAACACAACTTGTAGCTTCTAAAACTGCGGAGTCTTATGAAAGAGACGCAAGACTCGCAAGCTTCTGCAAGTAGCCATAACTGTAAATCCCTGTCGAATGCCCATCCGCCCAAAAAAGCTGAATTGCATACCCACCCACTAAATCGATTCTCCCAAGATCAAAAGCACCTGGCCCGTGATCCACATGAGGACGAAGAACCCGCCCCATCGCATCCGGCTCCCCCTGACAGGCGGCACACGGACATGCTCGCCGCAACATTGGCAACTTCAAATAAGCTTCAAAACCATCACGGAACGATAAGGCCAGCTCATCTCCCACGACTGTTGCATTGTCCAAAATAATCATCATCTTCAAATCATGATGCTATCCAAGCTCGCCGTCCACTCGATAGGCACGCACTCCAAAAATGGACGATCCTACTCTCACGTGAGTCGCCCCCTCTTCAATCGCCAATTCATAGTCGCCGCTCATCCCCATGCTTAACGAAGGCAAACACACTTGAAATTGAACCTCCAAGCGATCTCGCAATTTCCGGAGTGCTCGAAACCAACCGCGAACGGTTTCCTCATTCGAATCCGCTGGAGGAATGCACATCAAACCAATCAAATCAATGTGCTTGAGGGCAAGAATCCCCTCCATTTCCCGCAACAAATCTGCCTCAGAAAAGCCCCCCTTCGACACCTCCCCCGCGAGGTTCACTTGCAGAAAAACCTGAGGCGTCGCCGCCAACTCCCTCGCCACCTCATCAACGTAAGACGCCAACCGAAGCGAGTCGATGCCGTGAATCACTTTGAAATCTTGGAGGATCTTCCGGACCTTATTTCTCTGCACTCTCCCGATGAAATGCCACTCGATCTGGCTCGGAAGCACCCGAATTTTCGGCTCGGCCTCCTGAATCCGGCTCTCGCCAAATTGACCATGCCCTGTTTCGTAAACCTCGCGGATTGACTCCGCTGGGAAAGTCTTAGAAACCGCAATCAGCGAAACGCTCGCAGCTTCACGGCCCACCCGATCACAGGCCGAACGGATCCTAGACCGAACCTCCAAAAGATTCTCTGAAACAGCACTCATCAACGAACTTCTGCGGCCTCTCTCGTCGCCCCTGCAATTTTGGCACTCTGCGTGAGCTCGATCAGGTCCCTCAGAACATAAAGCGACTCGCGCTTGAGAGGATCAAGCCCAGTCGGCCACTTCGGCGTCTCATCCAAATCTGCCGTCTTGTCTTTGGCACGGCGCATGAACTCCGCATTCTCCTCAGATGGATCATAGGCCCTGATTGCCCCACCATTCTCAAGATCATCCAATGTCAATTTGTAAAAACTCAGAGCTTTTTTATCTTCTTCAATCATCTTGGCAAATCGAACACGGCGCTCCGCATTTCTGTCTTTTTGGAGTGAATCCGACTCAGCAAGCTCTTTCTCACGCTCCGCCTTGTTTACAGACAAGCGGTTCATTTTGATCCGATCCTTCGCTTTCATCACATCCTGAATAACATAGGAAAAATCCTTACTCTTCCGAATCCGATCTTCACTCAACTCTTTCAAGTGAGAAACAAACAAGGCCTGCTGATCCAAGGGCTTGTAACCACCGGCGGGCCGAATCCGATCATGCGGCAATGGGTGATCCAAAAATGCTTCCCCCATGTCCAATGCATCGGTGATGCTTGGAATCACCAAATGGGGAACAACACCATCCATTTGAGTCGATGAACCCGATGGCCTATAAAACTTCTGAATCGTTACCTTCAAATGGCCCGCTTGGCTTCTCGCCGCAAACAACGGCAACATCCTCCCAATGTCCATGGGTTGTTGAACCGTCCCCTTGCCAAACGTCGAGGAGTCACCAATCACGACAGCTCGATTGAAATCCTGAAGGGCTCCGGCTAGAATTTCACTTGCGGAAGCACTGCTTTTATCCGTCATCACCACCAGTGGCCCTTCATAAATTGGCTTGCCTCCATCCGAATCCTTGACCTGCACCTGCCCCAGATTGTTCTTCACTTGAACGACCGGCCCACTCTCCAAAAAGAAGCCGGTCATGCGTCTGACCTCCTCAAGTGACCCGCCTCCGTTGTTGCGAAGGTCTAAAATCAAACCATCGACCTTCTCTTCCATCAAACGTCGAAGAACCCGCTCAACATCGACAGAACAGCGGATCTTATCGTTCTCGAAGTCTGCGTAGAATGACGGCAATGTGATCACACCCAATCTTCGCGTAGCACCAGACTCCCCCTTCATATCAATGACATCACCACTGACCTGCTCATCCTTCATCTCAACTTTGCCACGCTGAATCACGACGATCTTGGTCTCCCCAGGTGCACCACCAGCCGGCTCCACCTTGAGCGCAACTTGGGTGCCCTCTTTCCCACGGATGAAATCAACCACCTTGTCGATCTTCATGAACATGATATCAACCATGTCCTCAGACTTTCCCGTATTGAGTGGATTGACCGCTACCACCCGATCATTGAGCTTTAAGGTTCCTTCACGATCAGCGGGACCACCAACGACGATTCCCATGATTTTTGTGGCACCATCCTCTTCCCCCTGGAGAAGCGCACCAATTCCTACCAGCTCATTCCTCATTCCATCCTTGAAACGATTCATCTCCTTGAAACTCATATAATCCGTATGCGGATCGTAAGCACGGGCGATGGAACTGAGAAAGTAGCTGGCAATCTCCTCAGAATCGACATCCTTCACACTGTTCAACAGTCGCTTGTAGCGCAATGAAACCTTTTCAGTTGGACTCTTCTCTTCCTTCCCAGGGTCATTTTTTCCCTGCTCTTTCGAGAGTCGCGCAAGCGTTTCACGGCGTAAGATCTCACCCAGCACCGCCTCTTTGATTTGCAAAGTCCATAATCTAGCGGCCTCCTCATCATTTTTCGGCCAAGCGACATCCTTTCGACTGAGCGCAACAGATTCGTCCTTCGAAAAATCAAATTCACCACTGTTTCTCAAAAGCTCTTCGGCAAGGGCAACGCGCTCTTCCACCCTTTTCTCAAAAACCCGGTAGATTTCGGTCGCCACCACCATACTTTCACCATGAAGAAGTCGGGTATGAAGTTGCGCACCATACTTCTCATTGAATCCGTCAACATCCACTTGCGTGAAATAGAGCCGCTGAAAGTCGAGATCCTTGAGATAATCATCCAAAAATCGCTGACTCAACTCGGCGTTGAACGGAAGTTTCGCAAAATGGCTGTTTTGAAGCATGATTGCCATCTGCCTGCCCACCTCATTAAAGTCAGCCTGCTGCGCCTGCAAAGGCGGCGAAATAGCAAGGATCAAGGCGGTCCAAGCCACCCTCTTGAGGATCGAAAAAGTCATCATGATCAAACGGAACTGTTGTTAAATTGTTTCAAGAACTTGCCACGGCTTTGCCTGATGTCGATTTTTTAAAAACTCAGATTACCCGGATCATTTCGGCAGTGGATTGAGTCTTAGCCATCGCTGAAAATAAGCATCCATCGCAGCTCGCTCAAGCGCCTCCAAATCAGGATGGAAGCCCTGAACCAGCGGTGCTGAAGAAATTGGCTTCCTTCCCAAAACGACCCTCACATTCTCCAAGCGCTCGTTACGAAGCACTTGAAGACAGACCTCAGTCCCAGGCTTCAGCTCCAAAATTTTCTCTCGAAAGACTGGGCTTGCGTCATCATCATACCAAACTTGTTGATCCATAGCGACAAGCAAGTCATTCACCTGCAACCCGGCTTTTTCTCCCGGCGAGCCAACTTGGACCTGAAGAATTCGAATCACACGCCTCATTTTCGGATCTCCGGGAAC
>JBILPN010000125.1:0-8189 GCA_044373865.1 Luteolibacter sp.
TCTCGACCTGCCGGGACATCCGAGACGCCGCCTGAAAACCGCGGGGGTCTTCCATCGAATTCCGATGCTCATCGATTCAACAGTTGAACCAAAGAACCTACCATGAAATTCAGTCATTTCTCTCGCCTACTCCCTGTCTCTCTCTTCGCCGTTCTGGCCGCGGCACTGCCCGCCGGTGCCGCCGTGGTTGTGACGTCGACGGGCACGACAGGCACCAGCAGCGCATCGCTCTCCATGACCGTATTGATCAACGGATCCGGGACAGCCTCGACAGGAAGCGGTCCTTTCAGCGCGGTCGGTTCCGTGACGGAGAGTGGTGCCTTCGGGGGCACCATTGGGGTGACTCTCACCGCAATGGCGAACGTCTCCACCGATCTGGCGACGCGCGGTGATCAAATCACGGCTGGCACGTTCGATAGGGCTAGCACCTTGCTCGGTGTCAGTGGTGACCCGAATGGCGGTGGCATCGGTTATCAGGCAGGCAGGCGCGAAGGAATCACCTTCTCTCTCAACACCGCGACCGGTATCAGCCCGACGGTGGGAGTGCAGATCACGGCGATCAACGTCCAGAATGTGGGCCGGACCACCGGACCCACGCTCGACCCGATCGACGAGTCTTTCTGGATCGTCAACCTGTTGACCCGGCAGGCGCTCCATTTCACTCCTGTTGCCGAATTCACCAGTGCCGGAAACTTCGATGTTTCAAGCCTGAACCTGACGCTGGCAGGTGGCAGCAGCTTGACGGATGTGGCGGCGATCTATTCCGGAGATGTAGGCGGTTTCCGCGTCGCCGGGCTGACCCTCGCGGCCATCCCGGAACCGGCGTCCGCCCTACTCGGTGGATTGGGCATGCTCACCCTTCTGCGCCGTCGGCGCGCATGAGTGGACCGGGTTTCCCGGCAGTGCCGTTCCATGGAGTGCGCCACTCACTGCGGCGTTCGGCAAGCGTTGGCATGTGGAGCGGGACACCCCATGAAAACCTTTTTCAAGCAATCCATCATTCCCCGCCGATCCTACCAACCGATGCACAAGATCCTTGACTGGCTCGCTTCATCCATCACCGCGGCCGCCCTGATGGTCGCCATGCCCGCTGTTGCCCAGGTCGTCGTCACGTCGACTGGCGGCCTCGGGACCGCAGCCTCGCTCAACCCAAACTTGACGATCAGCGCATCCGGGGTGGCGTCGACGGCAAGTGGTGTTTTCAGCGCGAGCGGTTCCGTGACGGAGAGTGGTGCCTTTGGCGGAACCATCGGAGTGACCTTCACCGCGATGAAGAACGTCTCCACCGATCCGGCGACACTCGGCAATCAAATCACAGGCGGAACGCTCCAACGCGACGCTGCCGGATACCTTGGCGTTGATGCAGGTGCCAATACCGGTGGCATCGGTTATGATGCGGCGCTGGGCCGAGAAGGCATCACCTTCTCTCTCAATACAATGACCGGCATCAGCCCGACGGTGGGAGTGCGGATCACGGCGATCAACGTCCAGAACGTGGGCCGCGACGTCACTGACCCGACCGACGAGTCTTTCTGGATCGTCAACCTGTTCACCCGGCAGTCGCTTCATATCACTCCCGCCCTCGGCAATGCCGGAAACTTCGATGTTTCAAGCCTGAATCTAACGCTAGCGGGTGGCAGCGGTTCCACTCCGTTGGCGGCGATCTATTCCGGGGATGTCGGCGGTTTCCGCGTCGCGGGTCTCACGTTGGAGGTCACTCCGTCCGCGCCGAGTCCTCCGGTCATCCGGACCTTTGTGGCGAATGACACGCAAGTGGTATCCGGTGAATCCGTCAGGCTGCTATGGGATGTGACGAACGCCGATACCATCTCGATCACGCCGGGTCCGGGTGACGTGACTGGTGAGACGCAGTTAGGTCGCGGGACGGCGGAAGTGGTGCCTGCAGCCACCACGACCTACACCTTGTCGGCTACCAATACTTCGGGGACGGTGGATACTGAAATCACGGTATTGGCGGACGCCGGGCCTGCGTCAGGTTCCGGCACCATCGGGGACGGTGGCGTCTCGTATGCTTCGGGCGATATCGTCCGACTCGACCCGGCACCGGCGTCATTGCGAGCGGGAGATTCCGAGTGGTACAGCCGCATCCAGTGGGTCACCGAAAAAAGCCTGGTGACCCTGAGTTCGCCGGTTGAGGTGGACTACGTTGTGCAAGGGCCGGCGACGATCTCGGGCACTGCCAGTGCGCCGGGCGCGCTTCCAGTGGGAGTGCCGCTGGCCAGCCACTACCTGCATGCGGACTTGCCGGCCGACGCTCCGCAAACCGTGATGTCCGCCACGATCACCTTCGACGGACCGATAGTGGGCCTCGCCTATCAAACGCGGACCAGCCCGGCCTCGGGATTTGCGAACCGAATGGAAGAAACCGACGCCGTGTTCGGGCTGAACGGAATGCTCTTTGAAACCGAGGATCTCCATCCTGACTCCTACCAGCGGCGCAGTGCGGACGGAGAGACGGTGGATGAAATCTCGGTCGATCCGAGCCGCCGGACTCTCACCGTCACGTTCCGATTGGGCGGCAGCGACCCGCGGGTCATCGACGACTTGCGGGTGATCACGCTGGCCAACGGCACGGTCCCGCCTCCCACCGCTCCGAACATCCTCGTGTTTCTCGCCGATGACATGGGCATCGGTGACACCAGTGCCTATCAGAACTGGTCGGGGCTAACCGACGCCCAGCAAGCCGCCACCCCGGCAATGGAGCGCCTGACGGATCTCGGAGTCCGTTTCACCGACGCGCACGCGCAAAACCGTTGCACGCCCAGCCGCTACGCATTGTTGACCGGGCGCTATGCCTGGCGGGCGGGATTGCTCCAAGGCGTTTTGATGGGGGCGCAAAAGGATCCTCTCATCGATCGCCCGCGGCCGACGCTTCCTGCGTTTCTGAAAAGCCACGGTTACTCCACCGGGATGGTTGGCAAATGGCACCTCGGGCTGAGTTATCGACAAACGGACGGCACGCCGGCAGTTGGCTGGAGCGACGCTGATCTCCGCCTGCCGATGCGCGACGGCCCGCTCGACCACGGGTTCGACTTTTTCCACGGCTTCTCGCGGTCCCACGCGACCTCAGGTCCGGACGGGCAAATCGACAACGGGTTCGCCCAGCAAGTCGGCCCCGGCTGGATTCGCAACCGGACCGTCGTCGGCGCGACCGGCAACGGCTGGGAACTCGATGGCTCCTATCAACACAACCACATCGGACAAAAACTTTACGACGAGGCGGTCGGCTTCGTCGATGATCATGTCACCAACCCGGTCGCCGGCCAGCGCCCCTTCTTCCTCTACTTCGCCTCGCACTCCAACCATTCACCCTACACTCCGGACATTGCCATCAACGGCGTGCCGGTCGCAGGCGCGAGTCATTGGAAGAACGGCAGCCTAACCGGATCGGTGCGCCGGGATTTCGTCCATCTCAACGACGTCCTGCTAGCCGAGTTGATCGGTCACCTTGAAACCACTGACGATCCCCGCCAACAGGGAGCCAAGTTGATCGACAACACAATGGTGATCTTCACCAGCGACAACGGTGCGGAAATCAACAACCTCAGCGCGACCGGCAACCTGCGCTCCTACAAGGCCCATGTTTACGAGGGCGGACACCGTGTACCCTTCATTGCCTATTGGAAAGCCGGTGGCATCGGCGACGGCATCGAAGGAAACGGCGCCAGCTCGAACGACGCGTCGCTGGGGTTCCAGGATCTGTATCCGACCATCGCCGAAATGCTCGGCTCTCCACTGCCCGCACCGAAGTCAGCGGATGATCCCGCGGTCGATGGATTCAGCCGATGGGCGAGCCTGCAAGCCCAGCCCGCACCCGCCCGGCCGCCACTGCTGACCAACGAGGAAGATGCCAAAACCTGGCTCTCCCTGCAGTTCAACGGGACCGTGCCGGTCGATCCGCCGCTAACCGGATACTGGAAAATCATCTTCGGCACCAGCCTGCTGAACAATGCCGCCAACAAGACCGGTGTGGCCAACGCCATCGAGCTCTACAATCTAACCGACGACCGGATGGAATCGAACAACCTGATCAACAACCCGTCGTATGCGGGACTGAGGACCTGGTTGTCGGGCTGGGCCGAGCGGATTGTCAACGGCGACACAACCCGCGAACCGCTGCCGCTCACCGGCATGCAGATCACCCCGACACAGGGAACGGGAGTGATGTTGAATTTCAACACCGAGCCGTTCTTTGTTTACCGCCTCGAGCGATCTAACAATCTGTTGGATTGGGAAGTCGTCGGAGAGTATCAGTCTCCCGAGCAGACGATCTTTGAGCTTGCCCAGCCGACGGACGAGCCAAAACAGTTCTTCAGAATCGCTCCACGGCAATAACGGACTGCCGCCTGTCGAGAGGGAAAACGGGCAATCAGTTCTTCTCCAATCTCAGGAAGGCCTTGTCCTGAAATCCAGATGGGATTTCGATTTCCTTCCAGCGGATCGTTCCATGATCGGTCGCCACCTCGAGTGGCATGCTGTTCTCGATGACGGGTTGCCACGCGGATAGATTGTTGGAAATCATCGGCCGCACCACCTCGCCGGGCCGCGTCGTCCAGTAGAGCCTCACGGGCGCCACCCCGGAAACCTCCGCCGCTTCGAACTCGGAGAGCCGCAGGACCGGCAGGCGGTCTTGAACCGCGGGTTCCGGAGTAAGGGTCTCGATGGCGAAGTTATCATAACTTGCCGGACCGGTATTCGGCGCGGTGTCGAAGATAAAATAACGCGAACCGTTCGCGAACCGGATGTTGCCGCTGTCCGCCGGGACGTCATTCACAAATACCTCGTAATAAGTGAGATAGTCCGTGTGGTCGGTCGAGTCATGAATGACGACTCTAACCGCCACAGGCACGCCCGCCGCGAGGCCGGTGACGATCGCCGTGTTGATGTCGCCGGCACCGGCGTGGGACGCGGAGTCGATCCTTTTGTAAACCGAGATGGTGCTATTGCTCTCCAGATCGAGCTGAATGCCAAGATCCACGTCATTCACGCTGGCACCGGGCGAGTCGGCGATACTCAGGGACATCCGGGCCGAGGCCGTGGCAGGATCGTCCAAGTCAAGGTTCACGCGCCAGTCATAACTTCTGCCTCTCAGGATCGGCCCGAAATCATAGGAGTTTGTCCCATTTTCTGAAAACTGGAAAGCCGTCGAATTCGCGGCGTTGGCCACCGTCAGTGTGTTGCCAACTATCGAATGCGCCGATGCGGCCTTGCTTTTATTGGTCTGGAAGTAGGACAACTGCCCCGCCAGAGCCCCGCTCAGGCGCGTCGCGAGGCCTTGGTTCACTCCGCTGCCCGAGCCGAATCCCGTCATGGTCGAGTTTCCGCCCGGCAGTTCGTAGTTGTCCGCGATGACGACTTCGGCCGGAAGCGCCGGGCCCTTGTTATAGAGCGGCCCGACATTTCCGAGAACCACCTCGTCATTCCAGCGCATCAGCTTTTCCTCCATGGAGGTGATGGTGGATTGGAGAGTCGGGCTGTTGATCAGATTGGACGTCTCCTGTCGGTCGCTTGTCAGGTCAAAGAACTGCCGGTTCGATCCGTCCGGATTGCGCAGGAGCTTGTAGTTCCCCTCCCGCACCGCAAGTTTCGGGCTATCGGTGGTGATGTTGGAAACGGTGCCGAATTCCCAGAACAGCGGCCTGGTTCTGGCGCGGGTCGATCCTTTGAAAACGTCCAGCATATTTTCCCCGGCGAGTGGAGCATCCGGGATGGGAAGTCCGGCCAGCGCGCAGTAGGTTGGCAGCAGGTCGAGCGTCGAGACCGCCGTGCTCGTGTTCACGATTCCGGCGGGCACGGTGCCCGGCATGCGGATGAGGAACGGTTCGCGGATGCCGCCTTCGAAGAGATTCCCCTTCCCGCCCTTCAGCCCGCCATTGCGGTTGAGAAGCGTGTTAAGCGCATTGTCCGGCGCGCCGTTGTCCCCGATCACCACAATCAGCGTGTTATTAGCCACACCGAGCGCGTCCACCGCAGCCACCAGGCGTCCGATGACCTTGTCGAGTTCATGGAGTTCGGAAAGGAACAACTTGCCGGTGGTGTTGGTGGTGATGTGATCGAAATCGTTCTCTTTACCGGGGTCGGTGTTGTAGGGCGAATGCGTGTCATTGTAGGGCACATGAACGTAGAACGGCTTGTTCGCGTTCACCGCCGCCGTGATGAACGAGATCGCAGCATCGGTGTGGAGGTCCGCGCCCTCCTCCCATTCCGCCCATGTGACCGCCCCCGGCACGTCGGCGTTCTCATTGGACAGGCTGTTTCCGTTGTAGAGCACCCGATCACCCATGCCTTCTAAGGCCACCAGCGAGCTTTCAAACCCGTATTCCTGGGGAAACGGCGCGTTGTTCACATCCCGGCCGCCGCCCATGTGCCACTTACCGAACTGCCCGGTCGCGTAGCCCGCGTTACGGAAAATCCGGACCGAGGTCACGGTGTCCGGTTGCAGCCAGTTATTCATATTGCGGCCCGCATTGCCGGCCTTGTCGTCGAGAAAACTGTAGATCGCATGCCTGGCCGGCTCCGATCCCGTTAGAACGGCTACCCTCGATGGAGAGCAGATCGGCGAGGCGACGTAGCCATTGGTGAATCGCGTTCCCTGCGCCGCCAACTGATCAAGATTCGGCGTGATCGGGTTGCCCGACTTGTCGAACACGGGATTTCCATAGCAGGAAAGGTCACCCCAGCCGATGTCGTCGATGAAGATGAACAGGATGTTGGGATCGGTGGCGGAAGCCGCTTGGGACGCGAGGCCGAGCAGGGAGGCGAGCAGCAGTGCCGTGAGTGGAGATATCATGTTATAGATCGATTGCCGGGTTGCCGCGCGAAAACAGGGGGATGAATCACTCGACCTTCCACTCCAGGATCCCGGCCGAGACCTTCGCCGACTTGGCGTTCGGGACGGCGAGATAGGGATCGAGGAAGGCATCATGAAGATCCGCTTCAAGGCGCAGGGAGTCGGTTTTCATTGGAGCGAAGCTTACTGTGTTGGCGGTGTCGGTGACGAGGGCGTAGGGGTCCTTTGTCGCGACGGGTTTCCACTCGGTGCCATCGCGGTAGAGCAGTCGCCAGGCCTTCGGCAGGCGGTGGGCCGTGCCGAAGCGGTCATACCAGTAAACACTTGAGGACGAGATCGTTTGTGGTTTGTCGAATTCGTATTGGACCCACTCGGTGGTGCCTTCGCGGCCGTCCCAGGAGAAAACACCGTGCGAGGCGTCGGCCGAACGCGCGGGTGTGATCTGGTCGGTGAGCGCTGCGAAGTTTCCCTTACCCGTGGAGGAACTGGCCTTGCCCCCGGTCGCGAGACTCGGGACCGGGGGCAGGATGGCCGCTGCGATATCGCGCAGCAGGAACACGGCCATCGGCGTGGGTTCACGATTCGCACGGGCAAAGTAGGGCACGGCAGTGAGCTTGTGCGCCTCGCGCCCGACCGATCCCCCTTCCCTGCCGCGTTTCACGAGATCGGCCTTGGCGCTGATCACGGTGATGCCGCCGAGCAGGTCCTTGCGGAATTCCGTTCCAAAACGTGTGTCGGCTCCGATCAGGAGGTTCTGGGGAGTAGCGAGTTTGTCGTTGTCGATGCCTTCCACGCAGTAAACGAGCGGTCCCCGCTCGAGCGCAACGCGGCCGGTGTTGTCCTTTATCTTGTCGTTGGCGACGAGCATGCGCACCGGCATCGGCAGGGTGAGGGTGACGGTGTCACCGGGCTTCCAGGTGCGCTTGATGCGGGCGAAGCCCTTGCCGGATTCGGGTTCTACGGCCTCGCCGTTGACCTTGAGAATGGGGGCCTGATCACGCGCGCCGAGGTAGTGATAGAGGTCGGTGGGAACCGGCTGGTTGCGGGCCCAGCCGGGGATGCGCAAGGCGAGAGTGAAGGATTTTGCGGCCTCCGGATTGATCTGAAGGTTGAATGTTCCGTCCCACGGGTATTCTGTTTTCTGGGTGATTTGCACCTTGGCGCCGCCGACTTCGGCTTCGCACTTGCTGGCGGCGTAGAGGCAGGTGAACAGGGTGTCGCCTTCGGTAGCATAAAGATAACCGGGTTGGGCGGGAATGAACCGGGCGATGTTGCTCGGGCAGCAGGCACAATCAAACCAAAGCTGGCGTTTCACCGGGCCGCACTCCAGCGGGTTTGGATAGAAGAATGTGATGGCTAGTTTGTGGTTGCCGGCTTG